>DATGWQ010000023.1:0-15525 GCA_035299385.1 Bacteroidales bacterium
TCAGTCGTGGATCTTTTACACAAGAGGAGATCAGGCTGTTGAAAGAGAAAGGATATCTTAAACAGGATGAGAACTACTCTGAAGAACCTGAAACTGATACTTTTGATGCATTCCCGCACGAAATGACTCAAGATGATATTCTGTCAGCTGATAAAGAGCTGGAAGAAAAAAGAACAAAGGGGAAATCAAAGGCATCAAAGGCAAATCAGCTGAGTGTATCTGAACTTAACTATCGCCTCAGAGAAGAATTCAAGAAATGGAACCCTGAACTCGAAACGTTGTTGATATTGTTATCGGAATTACATGGCAATTCAAAGGATTTCAGATCACTTTCAATCGGGCGGATCAATGAAGACAGCTTAAAACCGGTCCTTATCCACTATCTGGCAAATAAGCCGGAGTTCATGAAATCTCTTTGGAGGAGTATAAGCTTTGATGGTTATCTTGAACTAATCAGCATTGAAAACGGCATTGGAGCAAGAATTTATGATCTGATATGCCAGGGTGAAAACCTTATGAATCTTGTTTCTTATCGTTTTTGCCTTAACTATAAGTATATTAAATTATTCCAGTGTATAGTTCTTTCACAAAGATTGGTGCTCAAAACTTTACGGGTTATTTTTAATGAAGATCCGAGCCTCGTATTTGCCTTTTTACGAAGGACCGGGGAGATGGAGATCATCAACAGCTTTCTTTTATATGATATGGTAAGCCATAATTTACTTGAGCTGAACAAAGTTTTCTGCATAATTTCCGGGGACCCATACAATGATGAAAACTGTATGAAATTTGAAACATCAGGGAATGGCAAACTCTTTTTATGGGGTTTGGATAGGAGGATAGAAAAGCTGGATCTCAAGAGTTATTCGCGTAAAAGTATCGAAGATGTATTTTGTGAACCGGAATTCTGCATCAATGCTGAAGGGAACCTGTTGGCGTTCTATCGAAAGCCTTTTGAGAATGGCAGATACAGAAATGTGCAGAAAATATCATTCCTTAGGAAGAACTCTCGAGCTGTGTGGCGAAGATGGAAGGAATTCAGGGTAATGGAAACGGATCCTTCCGGCATTTTGTTACGCCCGAAAGGTCAAAGTATCATTATTGCAACATCAGCCGGGGATTTTGTCCATATTGAATTCTCAGGCAAAAGGAAAAATCTGGGAGCAGGCCTCAGGGATCTGGCAGCATATGTGTTTAGTCCACGTGGAGACGTTATTTTCCTGGCAGGGCAATTCCTTGAAAGCAATTCAACGCAGGAAATTTCAGCATACACTTTTCCGGAGTTCAGAAAAATGGACACTTTGCCTTTAAGCAGCAAGGTGACAGGACTCTCAATAAGTCAGGATGGAAACTATCTGGCTTTATCTACGGAGAGTTCCCAATTGATAGTCTGGAATTTAACGAATGGTAAAGTCGGTGAATTCACTGAAAACAAGGATTTGATTGTGTCGCTTTCATTTGGCAGTCATGAGGACGTCCTGGCCAGTTTAAGTTCTGACAAGGTTATTCGTTTATGGGATGTCAAATCCCACGAATGTTTCCAGGATCTTGACATGAAGAAATTTGGTGTTACCGATTTATGCAAAGACAGACGGGTAAAAGGCTTAAAAGTGTCCCTTCTTAGGAATGATTTAATTTATCAGGATGATTCAGACGGCCTTTTCATATTCAAACTGCATATCGTCCGGGAGACGCATGTTTCGGGATTTAACAGGCACATCGGCAAATGGATCGAATATCTTGGTAAATTTTGCTGGGGCAGGATCGATTTTGACAAAAAAACGCTATTCAATGCAATTACTATGGATTGCGGTGAGAATACGAAAACATATAATTTATTGATTAACAATGAAGTCAGTACTTTGATCTTTAATAAACCTGCAAAGACGTGAGTGAAGATTATTTGAAAGAAGAAATAACCCTGAGTCAGGCCAAATTGCTGATATCCAGCATGGCTGAAAGCCAGAGTATCCTTATGCTATCTGCTCCTGGTGTCGGAAAATCAGACCTGGTGATGCAGGCAGCAACAGAAGCTGGTCTTGAATGTCGGTCTTTACTTGGTACCCAGATCGCACCCGAGGACGTTAGCGGAATTCCAAGAATAATCGGAGAGAGATCTGTTTTTTGTCCTCCCCGGTTGCTATTGCCCGAAGATAATAAACCTTTCTGCCTTTTCCTTGATGAGCTACCTGCTACAACTCCGGATATCCAGAAAGCTTTTTATTCACTTCTTCTTGAAAGGCGAATAGGTGAATTTAAATTGCCAAGGGGAACCTGGGTGGTTGCAGCGGGAAACAGGCAGGAGGACAGGGCTCTTGTCAGGTCCATAAGCAGCGCTCTCATAAACAGGGTTGTTATCCTGAACATTCGGGCAGATGTTGATGAATGGATGCACTGGGCAGTAAACAACAGGGTCAGAAACGATATCGTTTCTTTCATTGCACTTAAGCCTGACGCACTTATGAGAGAAGTTCCGAACATTCCTGTTCCCTTCAGCACACCGAGGTCATGGACCCTTCTTTCTTATGCACTAACGATTTGCGAGGATAAGAAGATACTGGATAACCAGATCCGAAGGGCGCTTGCTTTTGGAAGGATCAGCCCGCAGGATGCGTCGCTGTTTTGCACAATGGCGGAAGAAAAGATAGCAGACTTGCTGACAGTTCCCGAATATTTTGCTCATCCGGAAAGATTGCCCGAATCAGATACTGCAATCTGGTTTGTTTTGTCCACAATAAGAAACCAGATTCAGCTCAATCAGATCAAAGGCATTCCTGAAATCCACGTAAACAATTTTCTGAATGCTCTCAGCACCGAACAAAGGATCGGTCTTATAACAGGATTCATTGAAAAATGGACTGAGCTTGGAGCTGAGCAATCTCTTCTAAAAACAATCCGTGAGATCACAGATATCTGATTTCTCCATGGAGGATAGCAGAATCATTAATATGGCCCGCAGAGCTCTCCGGATGGTTAATATTTCCTTACCATATCTTTCGGGTTTAGTTGCTGAAATCAGGCTTATTCCTGATCGCAGAATTCCATTCGCCGGAATATGCGCCTCGGGACGACTTCTCTATAATCCCGATAAAATGCGTGATTTAAGTCTTGAGGAGATGACCTTCATATTCTCTCATGAAGTGATGCATTTGATGCTGAGGTCCCATGACAGAAGCACTACCGAAGATCATGATATATTCAATATCGCACACGATTTTGTTATAAATGATATCCTTGAAAATGAACTGGGAATGGTTCCCCCTGCAGGAGGGTTAAGGCTAAAGAATGCTTCTGCAATGTCGGCTGAGCAACTGTCACAAAAAATCAGGGAAAACCAGGATTTGTACCTGAGTTCGTGGGGGAAGGGTCTTTTTCATGTAAAATCAGATCTTGCTGAAAAACTCAGCAGGGCAATGGGAATGGAAGAAACGCATATAAAGAGTTACAACAGCGACGTTATTTCCGAACAAGAGGAGCTAAAGTTATTTCCTGATGATCAGCCTGAAAAAGTAAAAGAAAGACAGAATAAGCTTAAGATATTGAGTTCAGGCTCGAACAGTGTCAAGATTTTGAAAGACACGATAGATAAGCAGGCTGGATTGCATGGGCATGAAGAAGGCTATGAGTCTTCCTTTGCAAAAGCACTCGCCGGCATGTACGCACCACCCTGGGAAATGGCTTTACAGAAATGGATGGATGCCAATGAACCTGGACCAAGATCCTTCTACAGGCCTTCAAGACGGGATTCAGGATGTCCCAATGTGATAATGCCTGGCAGAAAGAGGGAGGGTTGGATTTTGCATATAATTGTCGATACAAGCGGAAGCATGACAGGTACATTCCCGATGATATTAGGGAAAATTGCCTCCTTCTGCCAAAGTTCAGGTATATCTACGGTCCATATTGTTCAGGCTGACACTGAAGTGACAAGTGATGAGATCATTGGGGTTGAAGAACTCCAATATTTCAGGATAAACGGATATGGAGGCAGTGACATGAATACGGCGATGGAATCTTTTTCCGGGGATCCTGAGATTCAGGCTGCAATTGTAATTACAGATGGTTGTATAACCTACCCCGAGAGACCTGTTCCGTATAATGTTCTGTGGGTGTTAACTGAGGAGAATTCTTCATTTAATCCGTCTTACGGATCAATTATCAATGCGACAATATTCCCAGGATCTGATCAGTAATAATTGGGAGAAGGACGGAAATCATTAATCATATCCTATAAAATGCAAATGTACATCCTGATAAAAGATTCCATCCCACAAGGATATGCAATTCTTGCTGCTGCTCATGCTTCCATTGCCGTGTACCAGGAATTTCATAATACCTCCCGAGGTAATCGACTGGATCAGCGGTCCATTTTATAAAGTTATCTGCAAGGTCAGTGACAATGAGTTTGAAAATGCCAAAAGATTTGAAGATAATGTAATACTGACCGAATCATCTCTCGACAACCTTGAAGTGGCAATTCATCCGGGCAAAGAATCCTGTCTGATATCCTGATCAAATCGGCTGTCAGATATGCTCAGATCAGAGCGGAATGGTTTTTAACGGAACCGGAATCCAGGAATGAGATTGACCTGGAAAGGACATCAGCTCATGAAACAAAAATTCGCATAACTATTGGTTATTCTTCAGTCTTTTTACCATTCATAAAAACAACATCATAATAAAGCAAACCGGGGTTACCATACCTGGTAAAATAAGGTATAATCCCGTACAAGGTTTTATTTGGAGAATCCTTAAGACGAAAAGCAAGCTTCTTGCGAAATCCTTGTTTAAAATACAGATCAATAATTGTTGACCGGAATAACTTTTTTGTAATTATTTCATCATAAACCCCCAGAATATTCCGGTTCCTGTCAAGTTCATAAACAATATGTATATACCTGGCAGCCATCCTGTAATGACTTATTTGATTGAAACACTATAAAAATACTTAAAAAGGCACATGATCATCTTTATATGGATAAAAATGAGATACTACAAAAATCCATATATTTAAATCAAACTATTTCATTGATGAAACCTCAATTAATTTGCCTCGCCGTAATATTCCTCCTGACAGATTGCAGCTCCGTGAAGAAAAGAACTGGTAATGGTTTTAATTCTAAACCAGATACTTTCAATAGTGAAAGCCCTGTAGGCCCTCAGGCCGATGGTTCATATGTGGTGAGCACATCACAGATAATAGACCCGGCGGGTGAAACGGTTGTTTTCCCGGGCAGGCCGGTGGATTTTGCACTGAACAGCGATGAAACCATCCTTGCAGTAAAGAACATGCAGAATGTTGTTTTTTTCAATGTAAAAGAGCGTAAGATCATAGCATCGCTTAAATATCCGAAAGGCGGAAGCTCCTTTAACGGGATCTGCTGGGATGATGCCGAGAGCAAAATCTGGGTGTCAGACAGCAGGGGATTCCTCAGATCAATTAAAATGAGAGATGGCTCTTTTGCATGGGACGATGAAATAAAGCTTCCCGGATATGACAACGGCAATCCTTATCCGGGCGGGATTGCAATAGATCAGGATAAGCTCTATGTTGCCCTTAACCGCAATAACACTCTTGGAATGTTCGACCTTGTAACTAAAAAGCTCGAAAAAGAGGTTCCTGTCGGTGTGGCGCCATATGCAGTCGAACTTTACAGGGATAAGGCATACGTCACCAACTGGGGAGGCCGGCATCCGGCTTCAGGCGAAATCTCTCACAGCAGTTCGGGCACATCTGTCCTTATTGATGAAAAAACAGGGGTTGCATCAAGCGGCACTGTTTCTGTCATCAGCATTCCTGGGGGAAGACTGGTTAAGGAGATCGGCACGAAGCTGCATCCCTCAGGAATGTGTTTTTCAGCCGACAGCACATTGCTTTATGTTGCGAATGCAAACAGTGATGCGGTGTCAGTTATTGATACAAAAATCGATTCTGTCATTGAGACATTCAGTTCAAAACCTGACGGGGACCTGCCGTTCGGAAGCGCGCCAAACGACCTCTGTGCATCACGCGACGGAAAGACTCTGTATATATCCAATGGAGGAGATAACCTGATTTCTGTCTTTGATCTTTCAAGGCACAAAATTACCGGACTTATACCTGCCGGCTGGTATCCGGGGTCTGTCATTGTTACTAAAGATGGTAAAACACTTATAACAGGCAACATGAAAGGAATCGGCAGCAGGCAGGAGGTCAGGGAACACGGGCGTAATACACACGACCAGACCGGCTCCGTGTCTTTCATAGATGTGCCGGGTGAAGATTCGCTTAAAGCTTACACGGAAAGGGCAGCAACAAACATGAGACTTCCGAGGATAAATCTTGAAATGAAGCTTGCTGAAGGGAGCGAAAAACTCGTGCCTGTTCCGGTGCGTCCCGGCGAAAAATCTTTTTTTAAACATGTGATTTATATTATCAAGGAAAACCGGACATACGACCAGGTCCTGGGGGATATGCCCTCGGGTAATGGCGACAGCTCTCTTTGTATTTTCGGTAAGAAATATACTCCCAATCAGCATAAAATTGCAGCTGAATTTGTTTTGCTCGATAATACGTACTGCAACGGCGTCCTGAGCGCTGAGGGGCACAACTGGACAAGCCAGGGTTATGCTACCGACTATCTCGAAAGATCATTTCCCGACTGGGTGCGGGGATATCCCTGGAATGGTGATGATCCGCTGGTCTATTCCCCTGCCGGGTTCATATGGGATTATGTGAAGAAGGCAGGATTGAAATTCAGGACTTATGGTGAATTTGTAAAAGATGAAGTCATCCCTGAAAATTCAACCTGGACGGACCTGTACCGGGATTATAAATCCGGAAGCCACAGGATCAAAATTAAGGCGATTCCGACAATTCACACGCTCGAAGATAGCTATTGCCCTGAATATACAGGTTCCCCAAGGACAATAAACGACCAGTATAAAGCCGATGTATTTATCCGGGAGCTCCATGATTTTGAGAAGAACGGCAATTTCCCTAACCTGATGATGCTTTCCCTGCCAAACAACCACACTTCCGGAACCCAGGAAGGCTTTCCCGTCCCGACATCGATGGTGGCTGATAACGACCTGGCGCTCGGCAGGATAGTTGAAGCTGTAAGCAAAAGCAAATACTGGAAGGAAACTGCCATTTTCGTAATAGAAGACGATCCCCAGAATGGTCTTGATCACATCGACGGACACAGGACAACTGCTTTCTGCATAAGTCCATACACCAAAAGGGGATCTGTTATAAGCACGCATTATAATCAGAACAGCATACTTCGGACGATAGAGTTGATCCTTGGCCTTCCGCCAATGACACAATTCGATCTTATAGCTTACCCGATGAGCGATTGTTTCACCAGCACGCCCGATCTTACTCCTTATGAGGCTTTGCCGAATAATGTCCCGCTCGACCTGATGAATCCTGAATTGTCATCCATAACAGGAGAGCAGCTGAAATGGGCAAAGAAGTCGATGGCTCTCAACCTCATGGGAAATGACGACCTGGAGTATGAAGAGGAGATCACTCTTAACAAGATCCTCTGGCATTCTGTCAAAGGGTATGATGTACCGTACCCCGATTCGTACTGATATTACCTGGTAGCTTTTATGCAAACTTTCATGAAAGTCGTGTAAGTGCAGGCCAGATCATTCTCCCTAATTTTGAATTGCTAATCAAAAAGAAAGGAGATAGAGATGATAATCAGCATTGACAGGATCAGTGACTATAAGTTTGTTGCCACTGACGGAGAAATCGGAAAGATCAAAGAGTTCCTTTTTGATGATGAATTCTGGACAATACGATACCTTGTTGTGAGCACAGGAAGCTGGCTTAATAAAAGGAATGTCCTGATTTCACCATATTTTATTAACAATATCAATCACGGACTGGAAGAGATCTATGTCGATCTTACCCAGGATCAGATCAGGAACAGCCCTGATGTTGACAGTGATAAGCCTGTTTCGAGACAGGATGAAGAAAAATACTATAAGTATTACGGAGCTCCGGAATATTGGGGCGGTCCTTATGCATGGGGCTCAACTTCGGTTATCAACCGCAACAGGGAAGACTGGAAAACATATAAACACGGAGAATCAAAATGGAATGCCAGTCTTCGAAGCAGCAAGGATGTGACCGGACATAAGATCCAGGCTACGAATGAAAACATCGGTGATGTTGAAGATTTCATTATCGATGATGAAAACTGGACAATAAGGTATTTTCTTGTTGATACCGGCAAGTGGCTTGATAATAAACTTATTCTCGTTTCACCGGATTGGATCGACAATATCAGCTGGGATGAGAAGAAAGTTTTTGTAAAGGTAACATCCGAGCAGATCAGGAATGCTCCGGAATATGATGAAACAACCGGATTAAGCAGGGATTACGAGAAAAATCTGTACAATTACTATGGAATGGAGGGTTACTGGGACAGTGAAAGAATGTATGGTGACTACTCGCGTTCAGTACACAGGTAGAGATCCCAGCCGATTTAATACAAAAGGGCACCGGATTATCCATGTGCCCTTTTTTATTAGCTTAAAAAAGAAAATTATAATTCCCTTATTTTAACATTTCTGAACCATACCGGATAACCATGGTCCTGGAGGCCGATATACCCTTCTTTTGAGATCCCCTCAATGAAGCCCTTGAATGTTTTGAATTTGCTGTTCTGTACCATTTTGTCCCATTCGGGCGTCCAGAGTGTGTATTCACAAACCTTAACACCATTCTGGGTATGTGTGACTTTTCCATCCTGCATTTTAATCACAATATTATTCCATTCCCCTGCTGGTTTAACGGTCTTAGGATCAGCCGGGAGCATGTCATAAAGTGAACCGGCAAGATGGCTCGGGAGCTTGTTGTCTGTTGCATCAACGTTGTCCAGTACCTGGACTTCAGGAGCAGCATAGTATATCGGCTGACCCGGAACCTCCCTGACATTATAGAAAATTCCGGAATTCGCCATTTTGCTGGCTTTCCAGTCTATTGAAAATTCAAAATTTTTGAATTTTTTTACATTGTAAATAATGTCGCCGTTTGAACCTGAGCCCGGCTGCTTGCCTTCTCCTGTGAAAACCTTCATGGCATTGTCCTCGATCACCCAGTTTTTAGGCATTCCTGTGCCGTTTACCTGGCGCCAGCCTGTAAAATCCTTTCCGTTAAAAAGAAGCACCCAGCCGGCCTTTTTTTCTTTCGCGGTAAGGGTGTTCTGCCCGGAAGAGGGCAATGAGATAAGTATTGCGACAATGATACCAAGTGTAACTATAAGATTTCTTTTCATAATGATTTGATTTTAAAACTGACTAATTTAAGAAAAAAATAAACACGTGTTAATTCTCAATCTTCATCTTCTTCCTCTGAATTCCCTGTTTGCAGGAAGGCAGCCCTCACAGCCGGGGGACACGGATTATCAAGCCCCTTCACTGCTCTCCAGAGGACCTCATTGAACTGGAAGTCGTTCACCTTGTCTTCGGCTGTGAAATCGAATGTTTCGCTGAGTTTCTGCCATTCGCTTCTTGCGCCATTTCTGTCATTCAGGTCGACATTTATGGGCCTGCATGTGAAAGGTGCATGACCGGGGGTGTTATTGAGACACCTCCACAATGGAGTTGCTGCTGCATCATACTGAGACATTGGCGGAAGCCCGAGTACGAGCTCCATCGTTCTCAGCAAAGAAGACGTCGTATAAGCGGTGTGGTCGACAAAACCCTGCTTCACAAAACCACCGGCGATTAACGCAGGTGATCGATGAGCATCAACATGGTCCGGACCGTTCTGAGCATCATCCTCGACAATCAGCACCAGGCAGTTATTCCATATCGGGCTGTGGCTTAAATATTCGATGAACATTCCAACTGTAAGGTCATTATCGGCAACATGTGCAAACGGAGTCGGCTTGCCAAGGCTCAATCCCTCAGTATGGTTATTGCCAAACCTGATTGTGCTGAGCTGTGGCAAAGCATTTATTGCAAGCAGTGAATCAAAATCCTCCTTCCACCAGCGGAACCTTACAGTATCTCGTATCGACAGGTCCCAACCAACATAGCTTTTCGGGAAATGATTCTCGAGTACCGGGATGTTCGCTTTATGATTGTCTACAAATTCGCCATAAGACCTGTAGCTGACACCTTTCCTGGCGCAGGCATCCCATAGCCACACTTTGTTGTTGGCTGTGGGTTTGTTTCCTTCACCGGGGTATGTTCCGCCCCTTCCGCTGTAGCTTGTCGGCCAGTTTTTTTCGAGGAAGTCAGTTGCATATGCCCCCATGGTCCAGCTGTGACCGTCGGCGCTGACTTCACCATTGACATAGAAATTATCCAGGAGCACAAATTCACGGGCAATGGCATGTTGGTTAGGTGTTATTTTTTCACCAAATAAAGTGAGGTTGGGATCTCCGTTCCCTTCTGTCATGTCACCAAGCACCTGGTCATAAGTCCTGTTTTCCTTGATAACGTAAAACACATATTTTATAGGGGAGGGATCGCCTACTTTTGCAGGGACGGGATTGCCGGCAGGAGCTTCCGATATGAGCTCTTTCTCTTTTGAATATGGTGTGTTATTGTAAACAGCTTTTGTCCAGGCTGACATTTGTTGCTGATCAGGAAGTTTCATCAGCTGAAGCGTCCCGGTGAACAGCCCGCCTATATACTGCACCTTTACCCTTGTCTCCTTTCCGCCTTCATGATGAATGACTTCCGATCCCCTGAAATTCGGCTGGGGTCCATCAGGGTTTGGCTTTGATGTTGTCCCCTTCCCGTTACTAACAATCAAGGTATTTTTTACAACACGCACACAGGTCGGATACCAGGCAGTGGGGATAAATCCCCTGCTCCGGCTTTTTCCGGGTTCGGTAACATCAAAAACAGCCAGGCAGTTATTGTCTGCATTTGCAATGAATAATGTTTTCTCATCACCGCTCAGGGCCACCCCATTAGTTGTCGTTCCTGAAGGTGCATCAGGGTACAATGCAGCATTCAGCGTTTCAATAACCCTTTGCTGCCTGGTATCGATCACAGAGACGTTATTGTCATTTGAATTTGCCACGAAGAGAAACTGCCCGTTTTTTGTAATGCACATATCATTCGGATTGTCGCCCACATTGATCGATCCGCCGATATTCTGCTGGTTTGTATCGAACATTATCACCTTATCACAGCCCCAGCAGGATATATAAAGGATTTTGTGGTCCGGAGAGAGCATGCATGTGTATCCTTCGCCCCCCAGCTGATGCTGAGATAATATCTTTTTAGTCTGAAGGTCAACCACATACAGTGAATTGTTTTCTTTGGTAACTGCATAAAGCTTTTTTGAAGCATCATCGACGGCAATCCCTGTCACAGAAATTTTTTCGGGCCATGGTTTCCCGATAACGATCGTATCAGGGTTCTGCAGCTTTGCTTTTTTAATTTCAAACCTTATAATGATGTTGTCATTACCTCCTGAAGCATACAGGTATTTGCTGTCAGATGAGAAGGTTAGTCCCAACCATGATTTCTTCATCACGGCTGAATCAAGCATGACTCCTTTCTTTATGTCAAAGAGCTGAACCATCTGGGTTCCGTAGCCATTGTTGGTAACGGCCGCATATTTTCTGGAGGGAGATACAGCAATATTTAAAGGGAGATCACCCAGTGGAAGAAGCTTTCCCACAGGAGAAAGACTCCATCCATTTGGCAATCTTACGCGGTTAGCCTCAATCTCTGAGAGTGTCTGGGACTTAACTGCAATAGTGAATAATGCCAGAAGGAGGCAGACAAACAGATTCCTGATCATAATTTAAACGAATTAAAATTTCCCAACTTTAAACACAAATATAATAAAGGCATTCTTATTCGCGGCATAGCGGAATTGTTTCAAATTGTAACATTGTTACAATTTCATTGCTGACCTGAAAACTTGTTATGAGGAGTTTTGAGTACGTTGAGTACATCTTTCCTGAGCTTCACGACAACTCTTTCTGAAATTTCAAGAGGTTCGCCATCTACATGGAAACGTTTTTCATCCGTTTCGATGATAACTTCCTTTTCAGTGGAAATTGTCTGGACATACTTTGAGTTATTGATCTTTTTTGTAAAGAGGCGTACCATGAAGACCGGACCAAGAATTTTTGGGAAAGGCTTTACCAGCACAATATTCATCCTTCCGTCATTCGGCCTGGCTTCAGGTGCTATGAAGGCATTGTTCCCGAATTGTCGTGTATTGGCAAATGTGAGCACGAAAAGATCGCCGGAAAATATCTTCTGACCGTCGCTAATAAGAATTACATGGAAAGGCCTTAGCTGGACAAATGTTTTAAACGTAAGCCATACATAAGGCAGGAATCCTCTCAGCTTTAATTCATTGAATGAATGAGCAACAAAACTGTCGAGCCCGATGCCTGCCACATTGAGGCACATGTTGCCGTTGATCTCGATCATGTCTATCTTCATGCTCTCGCACCTGCCGATGCTGGAAAGAAGGGATCTTACATTCATTCTGAAACCGAACTCCCTTGCAAAGCCGTTACCCGATCCGAGAGGCAGTACCCCCAGTATATTTTCACTCCCGACAAGTTGCGTGGCGACAGAATGAACTGTACCGTCACCGCCGGCTGCCACAATCACCTGGTGATCCTCGCGATGCTGCCTTATCAGATCTTTCGTGTGATCGACATCGAGAGTTTTCAGGCACTTCAGTTCGCCCCTGCGCCTCTCAAGGTCTTTCGAAATGATAAAATTTACAGGCTGCACACCCGCATTGGGATTCAGAATAAATAAGGCCTTCGATTTTTCGGCAGGAGACATTTTCATGTCTCAAATGTAAGGAAGTTTTTGATATCAATCCATGAATGGATACCTGTAATCCGATGCCGGTATCAGCGTCTCCTTGATCGTCCTCGGGCTCACCCACCTTATCAGGTTCAGATGGCTGCCTGCCTTGTCGTTTGTCCCTGAAGCCCTCGAGCCTCCGAAAGGCTGCTGCCCGACCATTGCACCGGTGGGTTTATCGTTGAAGTAAAAATTGCCGGCTGAATACCTCAATGCACGGCAAGCCTTTATCATGGCGTATTTGTCATTGCTGAATACCGCTCCTGTAAGAGCGTAGGGAGAGGTATTGTCGCAAAGATCGAGGGTCTCATCAAACTTATCATCTTCATAGACATATATCGTCATCACAGGTCCGAAAATTTCCTCTTCCATGGAGACAAAATGCGGATCTTTTGTGAGTATTACTGTAGGTTCGACAAACCATCCCTTTGATTTGTCGCCCTTGCCGCCGGCTATTATTTCTGCATCAGGTGACGATTTGGCCTTCTCTATGTATGAAATGATTTTGTCAAAGGCACCCTCATCGATTACAGCATTCACAAAATTTCTGAAGTCCCGCACATCGCCCATTTTCATCCCGGAAATAGATCCGAGCAGGTGTTTTTTCGTTTCCTCCCATATCGATCGGGGGATATAAGCCCTCGATGAAGCCGAGCATTTCTGTCCCTGGTATTCGAACGATCCTCTTGCAATTGCAGTAGCGAGATCGAGCGGATTTGAGGAGCTGTGTGCGAAGATGAACCCCTTTCCGCCTGTTTCTCCTACGATCCGCGGGTAAGATTTATATGTAGTGAGATTATCGGAAACCTGTTTCCAGAGTGAGTTGAAAGTCGGGTTTGACCCGGTGAAATGAATACCTCCAAGATCCCTGTTTTTCAGCACTATGCTGCTGATGAGCTCCCCTGATCCGGGAAGGAAGTTAATTACGCCGCCCGGCAGTCCTGCTTCACTCAGGATCTTCACAAGGTAATAATTTGAAAGCAGGGATGTTGAGGCAGGTTTCCATACTGTCGTATTTCCCATCAGCACCACGCTGGTATTAAGGTTGCATGCTATGGCAGTGAAGTTGAAGGGTGACACAGTGTAGACGAATCCTTCAAGCGGGCGGTACTCAAGACGGTTTATCACTTCACCTTCGGAAAGGGGCTGTTCACTGTATACTATCGAAGCGAAGTAATTGTTGAAACGCAGGTAATCAATTACTTCACAGACAGCATCTATTTCTCCCTGCATCACATTTTTTCCCTGTCCAAGCATTGTGGCAGCCAGTATGGTGTACCTGTATTTTTTCGATATCATTTCTGCAGCTTTCGCCATTATGGCGCCACGTTCCATCCAGTTGAGCGACATCCACTCGCATTTTGCATCCATCGCCGCCCTGATGGCCATCTTTACTTCCTTTTCTGTTGCCTGGTGACAATTGGCCAGGACATGTCCATGTTCGGAGGGCATTACGATCTTTTTGATCTTGCCTGTTCTGATTTCCTGTCCTCCAATAATGAGAGGTATGTCAATAACCTGGCTGTATTGAAACTTCAACTCTTCTTCAAGCAGCTGTCGTTCCCTGCTTCCCGGGGCATAGGAATAAACAGGTTCATTCTTGGGTTCGCTGAAGTTATATATTGCATTATTCATGAATTCAAGGTTTATAATTTTGAATATAACGGATTGTCAGATGATTGGTTCAAAATTACTGATGACTGATGATTGCCCCAATGATTTAAATCAGCAGATGAACTCATCCAATCTTTACAAGGGATTGCCACTAATGCACGAATAAAATAAAATTGAGCTTATTAGTGCATTAGTGGCTAAATTGAGTAAATTAGATATTTAATTTTGAAGGATGGCAGGTACGAAATTCTACCATTTTAAACACAACGGCTCCTTCTACTGTCCTGCTTCACTGGATGAAGCAATCAGCCTGTTGAAAGAAGACGGGTTTGTCTGGTTCAACTTTTATAAACCTTCACGGGAGGAATTGAATTCCCTCGTTGACGCGACAGGGTTCCACCCGTTATCTGTGGAAGACTGCTTTGACGAGAAACAGATACCCAAGCTGGAGCATTTTCAGACGAACAGCTTCATGATCTTCAACAGTTTCATTTATCAGAATGGCGAGCTTTTTGTTGATGAAGTTGACTTCGTCCTGGGTGAAAAATTCCTCATAACTGTCTCAGGTTATCATTCCGAAAACAGGGAGCCTCTCAATAATGTCGCTCTTATGGCAGAGAAGGCAAAACCCTCATTGAGGGAGCGGCCCGATTCGCTTATGCATATTGTGCTCGACTACCTGGTCGACGAGAAATACAAGGCATTCGATATTATGGAGGATGAGCTCGAGCTTGCAGAGGACATCCTGTTGAACGAATTCGGAAAGTTCATCCCGGGAAAGCTTCTTGAAATCAGGAAGAACCTGATGCGATTAAGGAAAAGCCTCTTCCATGAAAGGGAGATCCTTGTGAAGATAGTACGTATGGACTGCCCTTTTATTCTTAAAAAGACCGTGGTTCATTACCGCGACGTTTATGACCACCTTGAAAAATTTTTCGAGCTCACCGATACATACAGGGAAACTGTAACGAGCCTTATGGAGCTTTATACATCCCTGCTGAACAACCTTATGACGAAAATGTCGAATGAAACAAACAATTCAGTGAAGAGGCTCACCCTCATAGCAACCATCTTCATGCCTCTTACCCTTGTTGCAAGCATTTTCGGGATGTC
>DATGWQ010000024.1:0-15968 GCA_035299385.1 Bacteroidales bacterium
TGTAACCAGTGACAACGCTTTATTCGACAGCGGCAATATCGGTGCCGGGGGTTCTTACACATACACCTTTTCAACCGCCGGAACATATGGATATCACTGCACTATCCATTCGGGAATGACAGGTACCGTCGTTGTCAAGTAATGTTCCCTATGTTTAATATCATACAGGCAGGCGTAACATAATGCCTGCATTACATCTCTATGATATTATTAACCAATTTTAGCATCGTCATGAAAAAGTCAATCCATTTCAGAGCAGGTTCGCCGATTTTTGCAACACTCCTTTTTTCAATGTTCATCCTTGCAGGAAGTTGTACAAAGGACAGCAACAATCCGAATACGAATACCAATACAGGCAATCCCAATGAAGTCATTATGCAGGGAATGTCGTTCACTCCTTCATCCATTACGGTACCTGTAGGGACAAAAGTCACATGGCGCAACAATGACACCGTGGCCCACACAGTGACCAGCGACAATGGTTTGTTCGACAGCGGAAACATAGGTGCTTCAGGCTCTTACAGCTTCACTTTCAGCGCAAAGGGTACTTATGCCTATCATTGCAATATTCATTCGGGAATGACAGGTGTGGTCGTCGTGAACTGATGCATGCTGCTTAAATACCGGGAATAAGTTGTAAAACCGGGGTTTTGATTATATTTTTGCAGCATGGTCCCGTAGTTCAATGGATAGAATGACAGATTCCGGTTCTGTTGGTTGAGAGTTCGAGTCTCTCCGGGATCACCAGGAAAGGCGCCCGTTCGTGGCGCCTTTTCGCGGTTATAGTTATTTTTGTACCAAAGTCTTTCCGATGAAAAAAATAGTGCTTTCCCTGGCCCTGATCGGCATGATTCAGAGTATCGGAGCTCAGCCTCTTCCCGTTAGCCTGACACATAATATAATTATCGACACTGATTGCGGAATGGATGATTTCAGGGCAATCAGCATTCTTCTTTCCCGCCCGGAAGTAAAGATTAAAGCCATTCTGGCAACCGACGGGTCGCTTCCTCCTTCAGTGGGAGCTGAAAAAGTCTCTTCTTTATTGAAAGCTTTCGGGAGAGAAGATATCCAGGTTGCAGCCGGGAAAACTCTTAAGGAAATAAATCCTTCATGGAGGCAGTTCAACTCGGAGGTAAAATGGTCCGGACCAGCTTCAGGCAGGCAGCTTAAAACTGATGCAGCTGCATTTCTTGCGTCGCTACTGAAAAGCCAATCCGAAAAAACAGTTGTTGTCTGCCTTGGTCCCATGACCACTCTTGCAGACGCCTTACGGAAAGATGCTTCACTCAAAGGGAAAATAGAAAAAATAATATGGTATAGTCCTGCAAACCCGTTCTCGGGCTTTAATTATGAGATTGATAAAACAAGTGCAGGAGAAATAGCCGCCAGCAGGATAAGGATCGATGCAATATCGAATCTGAAAGACGGACAGGCTCTTTTCGATAGCTCCCTGTATGCCTTGTGTGAAAGAAGAAACACTAAACTGGCAGATGTTCTTTTCGATGTTTTCAGCCAGCCGGTATGTTTAAGCCGGCTGAACCAGGGCCATTTCCGGCTCGATGATGACCTGGTTTCCGTATATCTTACAAATCCTGAACTGTTCGGAATAAATGTGCTTGCGGACAGGCTCAATATAAGATATAATACTGTGTATGATATCACCGGGATCCGGTCAGCCATTTCAGATATGATCACAGGCAGGTATTTTGCAGAAAGAAATGTGGTTTTCAACGCATTTCCTGTAGATCATCAGATGTTCGATTATGATATCAGGCCCATCATCGATTCGGCCATTGCACGGTTCGGCCATGATGAGTGGAAAGCTAATGTGATGACCGATGAGTTCCATGGCCATCTTGGCGTGTTCTCCATAGTGGGAGCAAAAATGGGTATCCGGGCAAGGGAGATTTTCGGCGTGGGCCCCGATATGCTGGATGTTACAACTTTTGCAGGCACAAAACCTCCTTACAGCTGTCTCAATGACGGAATCCAGGTAAGCACAGGCGCCACACTGGGAATGGGGACAATTCATCTGTCCGCTGATACCATTATGAATCCTTCTGCGATCTTCAGGTATAAAGACAAAGCCGTAAAGCTTACACTGAAAAAGGAATATCTCGATAAGGTCGAGGCTGATATAAATGAAGGAATTGTGAAATACGGCCTCATGGATGACGGGTACTGGAAACTTATCAGGAAGAATGCGCTGAAATACTGGCTGGATTGGGACCGGAACACGATATTCGATGTAGAATTTCTCAACAAAAAGTAAAAATTTTTGCATCCGGGGGAATTATTACCAGCTGATTACTTGACTTATATTTATTATTTGCATAAATTTATTCTGTTAATACTGTGGAAATCATGCAAAAACAGAATTCCACAATTAATCAGAATCATGGGCTGAAGACACAGCCTCATCCGGATGAACAGATCCCTGGTCATTCACAGGATTCCGGATATTATAAAAATCTTGCAAACAAATATCTCTCTCTCTGCAATTCTTTCACCGAAGGATTTTGCGTTATTCAGTATGTCATGAACGAAGAGGATGAGCCAGTTGACTCGATATTCAGAGAGGTGAATCCTGCATTTGGAAATCACACAGGCTGGCAAAATCCTGAGGGCAAATCTTCGGTGGAATTTGATCCGGGAATATCCAGGAAATGGCTAAAGCATTACAGGCAATTGCGGGGGGGACAGGGTTCCATAGAGTTCCTTGATTTTTCGGAACGTTCAGGCAGATGGTTTAAAGGATCCGCATTTATTTTTGGCGAACCGGGCGAACATATGGCAGCCATGATTTTAAGTGACGTGACCCGGAAAAAGCAGGCTGAAGAGGAGTATGAAAAGAACAGGGATGCCCTGAGTTCAAGCGAGGCCAGGTTCAGGTCCATAGTTGAAACTGCAAATGAAGGGATCGTCCTGGTCGACGAAAAAATGAACATCACATACGGAAATCAGAAGCTTAGTGAAATGTCGGGCTATAGCCCGGATGAGTTCATGGGCAGAAGTGTATTTGAATTCCTGAAAAATAAGGAGAGGAACCGGTTTAAAAGGATACTTATCAAAATAAATCAGCAGCAAAGGAATAATTTTGATATAAGTATCCAGAGAAAGAGCGGGCAAACCGTAAAAGTGCTGGTAAATGCATCCATCATCAGGGGGGATAACGGTAAAAATCAGGGTTATCTGGCACTGATTACCGATATTTCTGCGAGGTACGATATTGAAAAAGATCTGAAGAAGACGAAGAAAAAACTTGAGATTGCCCTGAATAACGGGAAGATTGGAACGTGGGAGTGGAATATCAGGACCAATGAAGTTGTATGGGACAGCAGGATGCATGAGATGTTCAATCTTAAACCCGGCACATTTGGAGGAACTTTTTCCCATTTTGAGGAATGCGTGCATGAGGAAGATGTGCACCACATCAGGGATGCAATTCGTCAAACACTTCTTGACGGAAAACCGTACGAAGTTGTCTACAGAACCAGCCCCGTAAACGGCAAATCGCACTATATCGCATCCAAGGCGCTTCTGATGCGCAGCAATAAAGGCAATCCTCTCTGCCTTTCCGGGGTTGCATTCGATATTACTGATATGAAGGAAGGTGCAGAAAAGGTTTTAATAAAGACCAATGAAGAGCTTCTGCGTTCCAATTCCGATCTCAGGCAGTTTGCAGCAGTTGCCTCGCACGACCTGCAGGAGCCTCTAAGGATGATTGCAAGCTACACCCAGCTTCTCAAGCAAAAATACTCGGCCAGCCTTGATGAAGACGCCATTGACTATATTAACTATGCAGTGGACGGATCCAAACGGATGTATGAAATGATCAATGGGTTGCTTGCGTACTCCAGGGTAAATAGCAGGGGAGTCGAGTTCAAACCGGTTGACATGAACCGTGTGCTTGACAGGGTAAAAGAGAACCTTAAATTTGCACTGGGCAGCGCAAATGCAGTAATAATGAGTGACAAACTGCCGGTAATAATCGCTGATGAAAATCAGATAATTCAACTTTTGCAGAACCTTATCGAGAACAGTGTAAAGTTCAGCAAAACAACACCCCGCATTGAAATTTCCTGTGAAAAAGCAGGCAGCAATTTCGTATTCTCATTGAAAGACAACGGTATTGGCATTGAGAATCAGTATTTTGAAAGAATATTCAGGATATTCCAGAAACTTCATACCCGTGAGGTATACAGCGGGTCAGGAATCGGACTTGCAATATGCAGGAGGATCATCGAAAGGCATTCAGGAAAAATTTGGGTAAAATCCGAGGAAGGGAAAGGCTCCACGTTCTGCTTTACTATTCCTGTAAGATGAATCTGATTTACAGTAATCTTTTTAGTTTTGGGAAATTTTTAGGGAATTTCCCAACATTAATACCTAAAATTTTTAGTTGATATATTTTTTTTTATCTTTATAGAATAACCGCCTACCTATGAATGAGCTGATCATTTCCAATCCTGAATTCAACAGAATGTCATCGGACCTGCTTGAGCTGGAATTATGTATCCTGTTAACTCAGAGTGAATTGGATAAAATCGTTTTTGAGTTTTATTATTGTAACTAGTTAAGAGTTTCTCAGAATTTCTATCATCCCGGAAATTGCTTCGGTTTCCGAAATTTCTTTTACAGGGGACAATCCGGCCATTGCTCTTGCCCTGTTAAGGTCATCTTCGTTTATATAATTCTTTCCGGTGAGTACAATATATAATATGGCTGATTTAAGCGTATTGGCTTTGATCCTGAAGCTGTGAGGACTGGTTCTGGATGGAAAGAAATGAATATACCTCTTCTGGTCAGGGTGATATTTTATTGTCCACTGTGAGCTGTCGGATAATGTGACTATACCATAATCCGAATGCCCGGAACCTGCCCATCCGGAAAAATCTGACGGTTCAAAATGCCTTTCCTTCAATAGAACTTCCTTCATTTCTCCGGTAATGCCTGCAATCAGAAGGCTGCCCGTGTATACATCCATAACAGAAGTTCCTATGTGCCTGATCTGTTTCAAAAGCGTTGAATCCGGCCTGTCAGCATGTTTTTCAATAAAATTCCTGATCCATATAAGATGATGCTTCATGGGATTGAACCTGAACGGTTCGGGAATCAGCTCATCATTCATAATGATACTTTATCACAATTTCGTAAAAAAGCATCAATTAAAAAAGTCTTTTATGTTCTGACAATTATTTTGTAATATTCAAATTCAATTTAAAATACATGAAAAATTCACGAAAGAATTTCATCGATACTATAAATCACCGGCAGCCAGACAGGGTGGTTGTTGATTTCGGATCGACAGCCGTTACCGGTATTCACGTGGTCGTTGTGGAGAAGCTCAGGCAATACTACGGTCTGGAAAGCAGGCCTGTAAAGGTTGTGGAGCCTTACCAGATGCTCGGGGAAATCGACAGTGAGCTGATGGATGTCATGAATATTGATGTTGCAGGGCTCTTTGGATACAAGAACATGTTTGGGATTCCTAATGAGGGCTGGAAGGTTCACCGTACCTTCTGGGGGCAGGAAGTAATGTTCCCGGCAACTTTCAATTATACTCACAATGAAAATGGCGATACACTTATATATCCTGAAGGAGATACATCTGTTGCTCCATGTGCTGTTATGCCGAAAACAGGATACTTCTTCGATGCTCTCGACAGGCAGAAACCAGTCGATGACTTAAATTTGAAAGTTGAAGACAACCTTGAAGAATTCACTCCCGTGAAAAAAAGCGACCTTCAGTATTGGGGCGACCAGGTGAAAAAGGCTGACAGGTCAAAGGCAATTGTCGCTTCATTGGGGGGGACAGCCCTTGGAGATATTGCCCTGGTGCCGGGACTGAACCTTAAAGATCCTAAAGGAATACGCGGGGTTGAGGAATGGTATGTTTCAACTCTTATCAGGGAGGATATTGTAAAGGAAATATTTGACAGACAGACTGATACAGCGATACAAAATCTGAAGCGATTATTTGAGGTTATCGGCAACAATATAGATGTGGTGTTTACCTGCGGAACCGATTTCGGCACCCAGAATTCCACTTTTTGCTCGCCTGAAACATATGCGAGGGTGTGGCTGCCATATTATCGGAAGGTAAATGACTGGATCCACGCCAATACAGAATGGAAAACATTCAAGCATTCTTGCGGATCCGTGATTTCCCTGATAGATCTTTTCATAGAATCGGGATTCGACATTCTCAACCCGGTTCAGATCAATGCGGCCGGAATGGAGCCTGCTGTCCTCAAAAAGAAATTCGGTGACAGGGTAGTCTTTTGGGGCGGCGGGGTAGATACACAGGGAGCATTCGCATTCGGAACGCCCGGACAGGTGAGGGAGCAGGTGAAGCGCCAGTGTGATATTCTTAACAATGGGGGAGGATTCGTTTTCAATACCATCCATAACATCCAGGCAAATGTTCCTTTTGAGAATGTTGTGGCAATGCTGGAGACTTTAAAGACACTTTAGTTCAAAGTTCAAAGATCACAGTTCAAAATTGATCCCGGAACTCTTGAACCTTGAACCTTGAACCTTGAACTTTTGAACATACTCCCATGAAAAATTCTCTTTTATTGCTATTGCTCCTTCTTTCCGGATGTCACCAGCAGGAATCCGAGATCAGGCAATCGCTTTCCCTCTCAGGTGAATGGCGGTTCAGAATCGACTCGCTCGACAGAGGTGTGGCCGAATACTGGTATTCAGATCTATCAGATGAGACGATCAGGCTTCCGGGCTCAATGGCTGAGAACGGAAAAGGAAATGAGGTAACAGTGAACACTGACTGGACAGGAGACATTGTCGACAGGTCTTACTTCACTGACGATAAGTACGCCAGGTACAGGACCGCCGGAAATATCAAGATCCCTTTCTGGCTTAAGCCTGACAAGTATTATAAAGGTGTGGCCTGGTACCAGAAAGAATTTGAGATCCCGGAAGGATGGTCGGGCAAAAACATAAGGCTGATGCTTGAGCGGCCTCACTGGGAAACAACTGTGTTTGTGAATGGCAAAAATGCCGGCACCGGGAACAGCCTTGCAGTCCCGCATGAATTCGACATAACAGGATTCCTTAAAACCGGGAAAAACCTGATCAGCATAAGGGTAGACAACAGGATGGTGATCCCTGTCGGAGTCAATTCCCACAGCGTGAGTGACCATACGCAGGGTAACTGGAACGGTATTGCCGGGAAGATCCTGCTGATTGCCACAGCTCCAGTGTATATTTCCGATGTTGGAATTTTTCCTGATGTGGAGAACAGAAAAGCCAGGGTTTCAGTCCGCCTGAAGAATACCGGAGGAGCGCCTTTCAAAGGAGATATAACACTCGTTGCTGAAAGCGCCAGCCAAATTAAGAACAACGCTTTAAAGGCAATCAGGAAAAAGGTTGAGACTTCAGCCAATGATTCCCAGGTTATTATGGATTACCCGATGGGAGATGACTTTGCATTATGGGATGAGTTCCTGCCGGCTTTGTACACTTTGAATATTGATCTGAGAGATGAGAGGGGTAAACTTACTGACCGTATTCGGGAGGATTTCGGTATGAGGGAGTTCAGGGCAGAAGGAACAAGGTTCGCGGTTAATGGCCGGCAGGTTTTCCTGCGAGGTACGACCGAATGCTGCATCTTCCCGCTGACCGGCTATCCTCCTTCAGATACAGCATCATGGATGAAGATACTGAGGACGATAAAAGATTATGGACTGAACCATGTCAGGTTCCATTCATATTGTCCTCCTGAAGCTGCCTTTGAAGCTGCCGACAGGCTTGGGATCTATTTTCACGTCGAATGCAGCTCCTGGGCTAACCAGGGAGCATCGATAGGTGACGGAAAGGATATTGACAGGTTCATTTACCGGGAAGGCGACATGATAATGCGTGAGTATGGTAATCATCCTTCATTCTGCATGCTTGCCTATGGAAATGAACCGGCAGGAAAAAATCAGCAGGAGTTCCTCGGCAGGCTGCTCACATACTGGAAGGGAAAGGACAACAGGAGAGTATACACTTCAGCTGCGGGATGGCCGGTCATCCCTGAGAATGATTATGATCTGACGCCCGGGCCCAGGATACAGCAATGGGGCGATGGCTTAAAGAGCATTATAAATGCCAGGCCTCCGCAGACGACGTTCGATTACCGGGATTTTGTATCGAAATACAATGTTCCGGTTGTGAGTCACGAAATAGGACAGTGGTGCGTTTATCCCGACTTCACTGAAATCGAAAAGTACAAAGGATCATTGAAGGCGACCAATTTCGAAATCTTCAGGGAGTCCCTTACCGGAAATAACATGGCAGGCCAGGCAAAGGATTTTCTTATTGCTTCCGGGAAATTGCAAAGCATCTGTTATAAGGCTGAAATTGAAGCTGCGTTAAGGACACCCGGTTTTGCAGGATTCCAGATGCTTCAGCTTCATGATTTCCCGGGACAGGGAACTGCCCTGGTCGGAATACTGAACCCCTTTTTTGAATCGAAGGGATATATTACTCCTGAAGAGTTCAGAAGCTTCTGCAACGAGACAGTGCCGCTTGCAAGGATGGGGAAGCTGGTTTACAACGGCACGGATACTATAAGGGCCTCGGTAGAAATAGCTCATTTCGGGGCTTCCCCGATCAGGAATGCCGTCGTTTCCTATAAGATAATAAATTCTTCAGGCGAAATTTTGCACTCGGGTGCTTTCAATAAAGAAGAAATTCCTGCCGGAAACTGCATACCTGCCGGTGACATTTCCATTCCTTTAAAACAAGTAACAAAAGCGCAGAAGCTTAAGCTTGAGGTAGCAATTGACAACACTCAATTTCGGAACAGCTGGGATGTGTGGGTTTATCCTGCGAAGGAAGCTGCAGTGGAAGATGTGTACATAACGGTTAAGATGGATTCCCGCGCAGAAGCAGTATTGAAAAAAGGAGGGAAGGTGTTGTACCTGCCATACGGGGAGATAAAAAATGGCAAGGGAGCAGAGGTCGCAATCGGTTTTTCAAGCATATTCTGGAACACTGCCTGGACGCGAAACCAGGCCCCGCACACACTTGGAATATTGTGTAATCCGGATCATCCGGTCTTAAGGAACTTCCCGACAGAAAGCCACAGCAACTGGCAATGGTGGGATCCCGTAACACATTCGCAGGCAATGGTTGTCACCGATTTTCCTGCTGAATTGAGCCCGCTGATCCAGCCAATTGACACATGGTTTGAAAACAGGAAGCTTGCGCTTGCTTTTGAAGTGAAAGCAGGAGGAGGGAAGCTGCTTGTCTGCAGTGTCGACCTTATAAAGATCGATAAAGACAGGATTGTTT
Source organism: Bacteroidales bacterium (assembly GCA_035299385.1). Taxonomy (GTDB): domain Bacteria; phylum Bacteroidota; class Bacteroidia; order Bacteroidales; family VadinHA17; genus LD21. The sequence goes on from DATGWQ010000024.1 coordinate 9,304, forward strand.
CAAAGCAGCTTTTGGGATCGATCCTGGATTATATGAACAGTGATGATTTCAATCCAACAATCAGGGTTGATGTCAATGAAATAAAAAGACTCACCGGAAATTAGAAGCAATATATCATCCTTGCGGGATTTTGGATTCTATTTCCCGTTAATATTCTACCAATGTATTGTCCCTGCCGGGACAATCCCTGATGGTATTCTGATTCATCAGCGATGTCAGTACATTATTGTTACATTGTCCAATGCAGGGTCCCGCAGGGACCAGATATTGGTAAAATATGATAGTTTTCTATGCAATGTAGTCCCGTAGGGACGAAATGTAAAAACCCTTTCATATGTCTGCGGGAAATATTAATTTGGAGCTTAATTTCACTGAAAACAGGCTATTATGAAAAAGAATTATTCCAGGAGGAAATTCATAAAACAGACCCTCACAGCAGGTGCTGCAATTGCCGGCTCACAGATCGCATTCTCTGAAGTTTCGGCAGAAAAGAACCAAAAGAGCCAGCAGAATCAGTATGATTCGAAAGGACTGCCAACAGTTGTTCTTGGAAAGACCGGAGTAAGGATACCCCGCATGGCTATCGGGCTCGGAAGCAGGTTCCTGAATATTCCAACGCTCGATGAAGCACTGGAAATGTGCAGCTTTGCGCTCGACAACGGTCTTTATTACTGGGACACTGCACATGATTACGTTAATACTGCCACTGGTGCTGTAAGCGAGGAAAGGCTTGGCCACATAGTAAAGAACAGGCGCAATGAGATCTTCCTCTCGACAAAAGTTGCAGCCAGGGATCCGGAAAAAGCGAAAGCACAGATCGAGGAAAGCCTGAAGCGTCTTCAGACGGATCATCTCGATATGCTTAAGATACATGCAGTTGAGTCAACTGATGAGGTTAAGGAAATCACAAAAAAAGGCGGTGTCCTCGATGTCATTTCAAAGCTAAAGGAAGAAGGAGTTACAAGGTTTTTAGGTTTTACCGGTCACTCAAGCGCTGTTGTACTGACGCAGATGGTGGAAACGGGAAGATTCGACAGCATGCTGTTTGCGATGAATCATTACACAAAGGGAGAAGACAGGCAGGGAATGATTATACCTGCAGCAAAGGCGAGGGGCATGGGCATCATGGTAATGAAAACAGTCCGGCCTAAAGAAACCATTACCGGGCTCGATCCCCGGCAGCTTGTCAGGTTTGCATTGTCACTTGAAGGCCCCAGCGGAATCATCGTCGGCATGGACAGCAAAAAAGTCGTTCAGTCAAATCTTGACCTTCTCCGCAACTTCAAACCGATGGACGACGCTGAGAAGCAAAAATATGCTATGCTGCTGCATCCGTTCTTCAGGCATGAAAACCTTGCATGGATGCAACCCGGCTACCACGATGGACTGACGGCTTAACTTTCCTATTTTGTCACCTGGTTATCCTGCTCCCCTGCAATGATTGCAGCCGGGACGATATTGCTTACGGGAGATGTGCTCTTCAGGTAGGCAAAAATTGCTTTCAGATCCTCATCCTTTGCATTCATAAAATTTTGCCATGGCATTGGAGGAAGCAAAGTTCTTGCATTGGGTATTCCTTTGAATTTACCTTCCTTCAGCGCTCTCAGGAAATTCTCTTCGGTCCAGTTACCGATACCAGTCTGATCAGATGTGAGATTCGCGGAAAAAGATACACCCCAGGGCCCGGAAGCAGATGTGAGGTCAGGGACAAACAGAATCCAACCTGACTTTAGCACTTTGGCGTCAGCCTGCATGACAGGCCTGTTTGCCGGATAACCCGACAGCCATAGCTCTTTTATTGGTGCAGGACCCATGGGTCCCATTTCCTTCGGAGCGTGGCAATCGGGGCAGCCGCCGAGAACTGTCACAAGGTATTCGCCTCGCTGCACATGCTGCTGCGCAGTCATCTGTGTATCAGCTGCCTGTTTGTCATTGGTTTTCTGGTTATTGCTTTTGTTGTTGCCGCATCCTGCAACGATAATCGCAAAAATAAGGATCATAAACGTATAGCATGCTGATCTTCTCATGGTAATAGTTTTTAGTTATTAATTGAATGGATTGTTAAATAATTAACAGTATGACAGAAAACATAAGGCATTGTTCAGTGAGTATTTAACAGAAATGATAATTTTTTTCTTGAGGCATCTCCCTCTATGCTTCGCAGAGAGCGGGAAAGAGGTGAGTTCGTGTGATCAGGGGGGCTGAGTTCGTGTGAAATGCTCCCATCCCGCAACTTGCAGTTGCGGGAGCAATTTGTTTTGCGGAGAGAGGGGGATTCGAACCCCCGGTACCCTTTTGAGGTACACACGCTTTCCAGGCGTGCCAGTTAAACCACTCCTGCATCTCTCCAAAAAGCTTCGCGAAAATACTAAAATATTTCCAATTTACTTATCTTCCCCTGAGTCTTATAAACTCCTTTGTGCCCTTCGTGTATGCCTTTGTGTCCTTTGTGTTTAAAGTTTTCAAATCGCATTCTGCAATGCCAGGAACAAACTCCGGTAATACTTCAGCGACCGTATTGCATCGCCTTCAAATGCGGGGATCTCCGCATCGCAATATCCTGTATATCCTGATTTGCTCAGCAGGGAGAAGAAAAGTCGCCAGGGATACTCATTATAAAGATCACGAAGGTGAATATTCCCGATCCTGCCTTTGACAGAATTAAAATTAGCCTCAAAACCTTCCCCTTCAGTGTCGGACATCGGGCAATTCCAATTTACCGTAACATACGGACATTTTGATGCGTCTATGTTCTTTTTTATCATGGCAAGTGACGGCCCGTCGTCACATACCCTGATCTGCACTCCGTTCTGATGGGCAAATTCGCCCACTTCAGCAAGTGATTCGCCGATTTGATTCAGCATGGCATCATCATTTGCATTATCTCCGAATACGCGGACTCCCAGGGCACCTACATCATGTGCAAGCAAAACATATTCTTTCGTTCCTTCGATGTTCTTTTTTAATACAGCAGCATCTTTGGAATTATAACGGTATCCGCTTGCAAGGCTGATAGCCAGTCCGGCATCCTGGAAACGTTTTTTTACCGCCGCCCGCTCGGCTGGTGATAATGTGACCTCCACGCCGTGTGCATGGGTTGTGCGCAATTCAACGTGCTCATATTTGGCCTCGGTGAGATTTTTGATAATGGTCTCAATATTCCATTTCATGCCGACCTGGTAGGTCATCAGCCCGAGTTTGAGCGGATTTTTGTTCAGTGTGATTGTCTTACTCTCATTTCGCTTTTCAGACGGCAGTGAAATTGCAGGAACCATAACAGCAGATGCAGATATCGCAGCTGTCTGAATGAAATTTCTTCTTGTCAGGTTCATTTTCATGTTATATGGTGAGTTAAAATTTGCAGGATTATTCACTTATTTCGCCTGAGAGTGACTTTTTCAGGTTTTCAATAACCTTTGTCCGTGATGAATACCTTCCGAGAAGATACATCAGTTTTGTAACTGAAGCCTCGGAGGTAATGTCCTTGCCGCCGATAACCCCGGCTGAAAGCATGTGGCGGCTTGTCTCATAAAGGCCCATCTCCACGCTTCCCCCGTGACATTGTGTTACATTATATATAATTCCGCCCTTGTCGATGAACTCCTTCAGATCATCGATAAACCATTTATATGTCGGGGCATTGCCAGATCCATAGGTTTCGATTATCAATCCCCTCAGATCCGCAGTGCTGATTATTGATCTTACAAGATTCCGGTTAATGCCGGGGAAAAGCTTCAATATGGCAACATTGTTGTCAAAATCCTTGTGTACCACCAGCTTCTGGATCCTGGCCGGATACCTGATCAGGTCCCTTGAATATTTCAGATGAAGACCTACCTCTGCCAGAGGATGATAATTGGGAGAATCGAATGCATCAAAATGTTCGGCATTGAGCTTCGTGGTCCTGTTTCCCCTGGTAAGCTTATTGTCGAAATAAATACAAACCTCCGGCACCGCAGGCATATCGCCCTCCATGGCAGCTGCAATCTCGATTGCGGTGATCAGGTTCTCACGGCCATCTGTACGCAGCAGTCCTATTGGAAGCTGCGAACCGGTAAAGATCACAGGTTTCGAAAGATTCTCCAGCATGAAGCTGAGCGCTGAAGCTGAGTATGACATGGTATCGGTGCCATGCAGAATGACAAAGCCATCGAAATCATTATATGAATTTTCAATTATTTCTGCCATCCTCACCCATGTCTCGGGATCTATGTTGGATGAATCCTTTGCAGGATCGAATGAAACCGAATGGATATCGTACCCGAGCTTCCGTAATTCCGGGACGTGATCCGTTATATGTCTGAAATCGAGTGGTATCAGTGATCCTGATTCCGGATCGTGTACCATTCCTATTGTTCCGCCTGTGTAAATTATCAGGATGGAGATTTCCTGGCCGGTTTTCATTCTCTGAGTTTGAAGAGTTCCATGGAATTGGAATAAGTCGCTTCCGCGACCTCTTCCTCTTTCATTCCTTTTATATCTGCAATTTTTTTATTGATGATGCAAATATACGAACTCTCATTCCTTTTTCCTCTATATGGTACCGGTGCGAGATAAGGTGAGTCAGTTTCAAGTACTATATTTTCAATCGGAGCTTCCCTGACGACTTTGTCAAGGCCCGAATTTTTAAATGTTACAATCCCGCCCATTCCGAGCATAAATCCAAGATCCAAAGCATGTTTCATTTCTTCTGCTCCGCCTGTGAATGCATGCAGAACACCCCTGAGTCCCTTTCCCCGGAATTCTTCAAGAACTGAAAAAACTTCCTGAAAAGAATTCCGCGAATGAATTATTGCAGGCAGATCCTTTTCCCGTGCAAAGTGAAGCTGACGCCTGAAAGCGATCACCTGTTCCGCTGCATAAGTCTTGTCCCAGTACAGGTCTATCCCGATTTCACCGATGGCAATGAAACTGTGCTCGTCAAAAGTACTCTCAATGGCCCGGAGCTGGTCAGAATAATCCTGTTTTACAGAAGTCGGATGCAGTCCGATCATAGGATAGCAGATGCCCTTGTACCTGTTCACCGCGTCAATTATCGGTCCGATTGAATCCGAATCGATGTTTGGCATAAGCAGCCTGGAAACTCCGCTGCTGACTGCCCTGGCAACAGCTTCATCCCTGTCGCTGTCAAATTCCGGAAGATAAATATGAGTATGGGTGTCGATAAGCTGCATTACACCACTCCCTGTGCCAGCATTGCATTTGCAACCTTCACGAAGCCACCGATATTGGCACCGTCGACATAATTAATGAAACCGTCTGTCTTGGTCCCATATTTAACGCAGGTTTGATGAATGTTTCTCATGATCATGTGAAGCCTTTCATCGACTTCCTCTCTTGTCCACGGCAGCCTCATGGAGTTTTGAGTCATTTCGAGGCCTGAAGTTGCTACTCCGCCGGCATTGGCAGCTTTACCCGGACCGAACAGGATCTTTGCTTTCAGGAAAACTTCGACAGCTTCAGGAGTGGATGGCATGTTTGCGCCCTCCGCAACACAGACGCATCCGTTTTTAACGAGTGTCCTTGCATCTTCCTCACTGATTTCATTCTGTGTCGCATTCGGCATTGCAACATCGCATTTTATTATCCATGGGTGCTGTCCTTCAAAATATTGCACTCCGTATTTCTCAGCATATTCCTTTATCCTTCCCCTCCTCACATTCTTAAGCTCCATGATGAACTGAAGCTTTTCGGCATCAATGCCTTTTGGATCATAGATGAATCCATTTGAATCCGAGGACGTCACAACCTTTCCCCCGAGCTCAGTAACTTTTTCTGTCGCATATTGGGCAACATTGCCTGAACCCGAAATGCAGACGGTCTTTCCTTTGATGCTTTCGCCCCTTGTCGAAAGCATTTCCTCAGCAAAGTATGTTACACCGTAACCTGTTGCTTCAGGACGAATGAGTGACCCTCCCCATTCAATTCCTTTGCCTGTCAGGACACCTGTAAATTCATTTTTCAGCCTTTTATACTGGCCGAAAAAATACCCGATTTCCCTTCCGCCGACTCCTATGTCGCCGGCCGGTACATCAGTATCCGGTCCGATATGCCGGTACAACTCAGTCATGAAGCTCTGGCAGAATCTCATTACTTCATTGTCGGATTTTCCCTTGGGATCAAAATCAGAACCGCCTTTAGCTCCTCCCATGGGCAATGTTGTCAGGCTGTTTTTAAGCACCTGTTCGAATGCAAGAAACTTAAGTATGCCCATATTCACAGTCGGATGAAGCCTTAAGCCACCCTTGTATGGACCGATCGCGCTGTTCATCTCGATGCGGAAACCGCGATTTATCTGTATCTCTCCTTTATCATCGAGCCAGGGCACCCTGAAAATTATTGTTCGCTCCGGCTCTGCCATCCTTTCGAGAATTTTGGCGTGTTTGTATCTTGGATTTTCCTCTATATATGGTATAAGTGATTCGGCAACTTCCTGAACAGCCTGGTGAAATTCATTTTCCCCGGGGTTCTTGGCCCTGATTACTTCCATGAAATTATGTACTCTGGGATCCATATAAATATTGAGATTAAAATAAAAGCCTAAAAATATAAAAAATCAAACATGGTAATTGTTCGTGTTGAAAAAAGTAAGAAAACTATGCAATCCTGTAAATATTTCCCGGGAAACATTTTAGTATTCCTTTAAATTCCATACCGAGGAGTAT
>DATGWQ010000025.1:0-29366 GCA_035299385.1 Bacteroidales bacterium
ATGATATTCCCTGAGCGTTGCGGCATCGCCTCTCCAGTTCCACTGACCTCTTGGAACCTTTTCTTTATAATTATCTATTTCGTCCGCAATAACAGGCAGGCTGTCAATGGCTTTTTTCATCGTTTTTATCAGCCAGCCTGACCTGAATTCCTCTCCACGGGTATATACACGGTATCCGAAGTAAGCCGTCGCGGCCGCTTCGTAAGCTTTTGCCGTGATCAGAGTTCTTGTGAAGAGCCCGTATAGCTGGCCGTAGTCCTCAGGTTTCAGAACTTTTTCAGACTTCCTTATTAAGTCAAGCGCTGAGCCTGCCTGCCTCACTCCATACTGCTTCTCGGCAACAATCAGCCTGAGGTAATTTTCATCCATTTTCTCGAAAGGGGTTACCCAGCCTTTTTCAATGACAAAAGGCGCCTCTTCTTTCAGCGGGCCACCTGATGCTTTCAGCGGGGGAGGAGAGATATGATCAATTATGTCTGTCCAGTAATGAAGCTGCCTGTTGACATCATGTTTCACATAAACCACCGGGGGATCAAGCCATTTTCCTGAAACATGCCTTCCATAGCTTGATTTATACGGATCATAATCCAGCTTTGAGTGGTTGGCCACGTTGGTCCCCAGGGTGTAAAATGATGATGTTACAATGTTATATGCTTTCATGAATGCAGGTTTCAGGTATTTTACTGCTTCCTTTCCATATTTCGCCGAAATGAATTCATCGTACACTAACCCTGCCGTGATATGACTGTCCTCAGAGTACCTCTTGAGAGTATAAAGGAGTATCTCATTCGGTGTGCCGACAAGCCTTGTATCCCTGTAACGGTCTGTGCGCGCCACATAACCTATTACATTATTTCTCTTTATTAGATCACTCCATCGGCGGATAATGTATTCTGGCCAGGTGTTTGCAACCACTCCCTGCCCGTTGAATTCGTTGCATGCATCAAATTCAATTATCGTGGGACGGTTGATTGTGCCGGCATACGTGTCATTGGGATGGGTGAGGAAAAAATCGTGCGGTGTCTCCTTCATCATCAGGATGATCTTGTCACTTTTTACATGCCCGATGCAGCCGATTGTATTTTGATATTCCCTGTCGGTGTAGGCAAAAGTTCTGATATACAATTTTTTATGTTGTTCCTCACAGACCACTTCAGCCACTTCATCAATCACTTTTGCCAACTTTTCGGCAGGAGACTTCATGGCTGCAGAATACTGGTTTTCTGCCCTTGCGCCTGTTTCAATGAAAGTGAGGACGATCCCGTCAGCTTCCGGGGCCAGCTTCAGCATGTCCCTGTAATCCTGCCGGAACCAGCTCCAGAAACCCGGATTGTCCAGGTCGATTGTGCCATTGGGACCTGTCCTGAATTCTTCAGGATAATATTTCAAACTGTATAAAGCATGATCCCATAAAACAACCTCCTTAATTCCAGCATTATGTGCCGCCGCAACCAGCTCATTTACGAGTTTTTGCCTCACCGGGTCACGGATCTCGTTAAGATCCATTACCACGTCATGTGACAGCTGCAGGTGATTTATTTTATATGAAGCAGCAGCTTTTAATGTTGCCAGGTCGTCCTCTTTGTAATCCGAAAGAATGTTCCATCCCCTAACCTGTAATGATTCCTGGGAATAGGATCGTACCGAAAAAACTATGAACAGTAATATGATTAATTTTTTCATTTTCCTCTGTGGTTCTCTGTGGTTCTCTGTGCCTCTGTGTAATAAAAACCTTTAATCTAATTTAAATCTCTCATTCACCACATTATTGTAGATCGACCCGAATGTAAATCTTATTCCGAAATGGCCTGCAACTTCATAATTTGTTGCCAGCTTTCTTCTTCTCAGAAGGATATCTTCGAGTGAAGCGCCCTGCTTAGGAAGGTAAAGCTGATCGTGAATAAGCTTCGATTCAATATTTGCAAAAACTGAAAGGTTTTTTGAAATTCTTACAGAGAAATCCGATTCCAGTGTCAGCCTGTTTTTTGAGAAATCGTTGAAATAATTCCTTCCCTGGGCCACGATATTGACTTCACCCCATGGTTGTATGAATTCGAGTTCCATAATGACAAGTTCGGCAAGGTGGGTCTCACTTGTTTTGTCATAAATGGTTTCTTCGATATAATCATACCCATCCACTCCTGCAACATATGCAATTGAAAATACCCGCCGGTTGCATTCGTTCCAGGGGAAAAAGTTGTACTGGATGCCAGTTCCTGCACTGACATTGTTCCTGATATTGAGGAAAGTCTGTGAAGTATACCCTGCGAAGAGGCCGGCTGACCATTTTCCGGTAATGCTCCGGACAAGCGATCCGCTTATTTCCTTTGAATCCTGTTTGTTTACAATCTTGTCACCATCATCATAGTAATTCTCGCGGTTGATCTCATAACCGACCATCATCTGTGTTTTCCATTTTTCGGTTATTTTTTCAGCGCTGGCCTGCGATTCGACCGAATATTCGTTCTGACTTTCTTCCTTCTGGAATTCTGCGCCTGAAGAAAAGCGGAAGACCCAGTTTTTCCACCTGTCCACCACCAGGTCACCGGCTTTCCGGTCACCGTTTTCCTCGATTTGGACATTCAGGTTATCGATAAACGAAGTTTTCGTATAATACTCGAGTATGCCGACTTTCAGCATCTTAAGAAGCGCTTTCCTGATATCATCTTCAGTGTATGACTGTGGGGCGGTGACTTCATATTCATAGTTTTTATCCTTCAGCCCTTTAAGGCCTATGAAGTTCATGAAGTATTTGTGTCCGCCGCTTGCAGTATGTGAAAATGAAACAAGTATATGAACATCGGCCATGGCGGGTTCGCGTACAAACGACACAAATTCAAGTTCCTCCCTCACGTAGTTAAAGTCACACTGCTCACAGTCGAGGAAGAAGTTCAGGACCCCCGGCTCTGGTATGGAATCCTGTCCAAAAGAATGGCCGGAGAGAAGACTGCAGAATATCAGGGGAAAGAAGTATTTCATAGGCAGGTTATTTAAAGTTAAAAGTAAACTTTTTCGGATGATTTCGGACTGCGTTAATCTCAAATATCCCTTTGTGTTCCTTTGTGTGGAAAAAGTTATGTACCGGATGTGTCAGCTTTTTGCCTTTCGCCTTTTTTTGATATCTTCGGACGTTGAAAATCTTAAACCTGACCAAAAATGAAGAAAAACCAGCTTACAGCTATTTTGCTTTTGTTCGTTGCAGTGGGTATGGCAATGAACTCCTGCGCACCTAAAGGGAAAAACATAGGCCTGCAGCTCTATTCCCTGCGCGATACTATTATGGACGATGTTCCCGGAACCATTGCAAAGGTCCACCAGATAGGATATACATTCGTCGAACCTGCCGGCTATAAAGATGGCCAGTTCTATGGAATGTCTCCTGCTGACTTCAAAGCTCTCTGCGACAAGAACCAGCTGCCGGTTCTCAGCTCGCATACCAGCCATAATCTCCCCGATTCAGCTAATTATGCCGAAACAATGGCATGGTGGGATAAGTGCATCGATGCCCATGCGGCAGTTGGTGCAAAATATATTGTGCAGCCTTCCATGGGGCGCGATGCATATCAAAGCCTTGCAAATCTCAAGAAGTGGTGCGATTATTTCAATGAAGTAGGCGCAAAATGCAATGCAAAGGGAATCCGGTTCGGGTACCACAACCATTCACAGGAATTCAAAACCACAAAAGTCGACAGCACCGGTGCAAAAGTGTACGACTTCATGCTTGAAAATACCGATCCTTCAAAGGTGATGTTCCAGATGGATCTTTACTGGGCAGTTGAAGGAGGCGCAAACCCCGTAGATTATTTCAACAAATATCCGGGCCGTTTTGAAAGCTGGCATATCAAAGATGAAAAAGAAATAGGTGCAAGCGGGAAAATGGATTTTGCTTCCATATGGGCAGTGGCAGAAAAAGCGGGGATGAAATACGGAGTTGTTGAAGTTGAGGAATACAGCTTTGACCCGTTTACAAGCGTACAGAAAAGCCTTGAGTTCCTGAATAATGCAGATTACGTCAAAATGCCGGAAGCTAAATAGCTTTTAAGTAATATTAAGATTGAAGATCGCACTAATTTTTGCGATCTTCTTTTTTTATTTACATTTGGCCGTGACCAATCAACCTCTATAAATGAAAAACATACTAAGTATTTTTATTATGGCTGCACTCTTCTCGATGGGTTGCCGCAACCAGTTTTATACGGAAAAAGATTACAGTTCCGTTAAAAAAATCGATGCCCACATACATGTCGATGCCGACGACGGAGCGGTTGAAAAGCTGGCAGAAGACAATAATTTTGTCTTGTTAACCCTTAATGTGGATCACACCGATTCCGCTGCTGTAAAAGAACAGTTCCATCATGCAGTCAATTCTCTTAAGAATTATCCCGGTCAGATCATCTATGGCGCTACATTCTGGTTCGATACGACAGGATTCAGAACTGATGCCTGGAGCGAAAAAACAATCAGCCAGCTGGAGGAGAATCTCAGCGGAGGAGCCGTCTGCGTCAAGGTCTGGAAGAATATTGGTATGGTTCTCAAAGATCGTGAAGGCAAATTCATTATGATCGATGATCCCGGGCTTGACAAAGTATTCAGTTATCTTAAATCGAAACATGTCCCGGTAAACGGGCACCTTGGTGAGCCGCGCAACTGCTGGCTTCCCCTCGACCAGATGACTGTTAGCAGCGACAGTAACTATTTTGCACAGAACCCCCAGTATCATATGTTCCTGCACCCTGAATTTCCTTCATATGAGGACCAGATAAGGGCAAGGGATAACCTTCTTAAGAAGAATCCCGATATGATTTTCGTGGGCAGTCACCTTGCAAGCCTCGAATGGAGCGTTGACTCTCTTGCGGCCTGGTTTGACAAGTTTCCCAATGCAGCTGCAGACGTTTCGGCTAGAACATGCCATCTTCAGTACCAGACTGCTAAAGACAGGGAAAAAGTACGCAACTTCATTATAAAATACCAGGACAGGCTTCTTTACGGGACCGATGTGGGTTATCATGGCTCAAATACTGAAGCATTCACGAAAGACCTGCAACAGAGATGGCTGGATGAGTGGAAATACTTCACATCAGACGAAGAAATGACAGCACCGGAATTCAGAGGTAAATTCCAGGGCTTGCAGCTGCAGAAGGAAGTTGTCGACAAACTTTATTATGGCAATGCTGTGAAATGGTATAACCTTAAGCTGAATTAAGGATCATTCATACAGAACATTTCACTGTTGATGATATTTCAGGAAGGGACTTAATCGTCCCTTTTCTGTTTTTCAGATGCGTATTTTCCGGATTAAGTATTATTTTTATTTCATCTAAAACAAAAAAATGAAAAGAATACTAGTAGCAGGCGCAGGTGGTTTTATTGGAGGTCATCTTGTAAAAGCACTCCAGGCCAGGGGCAACAAAATCAGGGCTGTTGACATCAAGCCTTTGAATGAATGGTACCAGGTGAGCGAAGATTCTGAAAACCTGGTTCTTGACCTTAAGCTTAAAGACAATTGTCACCAGGCTGCCAACGGCTGCAATGAGATTTTTAACCTTGCAGCCGACATGGGAGGCATGGGCTTTATTGAGAAGAACAAGGCAGCGTGCATGCTCAGCGTCCTGATAAACACTCATCTTCTTATGGCTGCCCGCGACTGTGGTGCAGACCGGTATTTTTATGCTTCATCAGCATGCGTTTACAACGGTGACAAGCAGACTGACCCGGAAAACCCGGGTCTGAAGGAGGAAGATGCATATCCGGCTCTTGCCGAAGACGGGTATGGATGGGAAAAGCTGTTCAGCGAACGGATGTGCCGCCATTTTTCGGAAGATTTCGGACTGGTGACAAGAGTAGCAAGATTTCATAATGTGTACGGGCCTCACGGAACTTATGACGGAGGCAGGGAAAAAGCCCCTGCAGCAATCTGCAGGAAAGTAATTGACGCAGGTAAAAACGGGAATAAAAAGATAATCATCTGGGGCGATGGTCACCAGACAAGGAGCTTTATGTATATTGAAGATTGCATCAAGGGCATTCTCGACATAATGTACAGTGATATCAATGAACCCATCAACCTGGGAAGCAGCGAAATGGTTTCAATAAACCAGCTTGTCGATTACGTGGAGGAGATAGCAGGGTACAAGATGCAGCGGGAATATGACCTTTCAGCTCCGAAGGGTGTAAGGGGAAGGAACAGTGAGAACACTCTTATCAGAAAATATCTTGGATGGGAACCATCTATACCCCTGAAGAAAGGTCTCAGGAAGACTTTCGACTGGATAAAGGAGGAAATGAACGATTCAGCAAGCACCAGAAAAGTAAGCCGCTTCAACAAATAGCACATGGGCAGGAAAAAGGTTTTTGTAAGCGGTTGCTATGATCTGATTCACGGAGGCCATGTGGCATTTTTCAAAACAGCTTCACAATATGGCGATCTTTACGTGAGCATCGGCGGTGATGACAATATTTCGATGCTGAAGGGAAAAAAGCCTGTTTTTTCACAGGACGAACGCCTGTATATAGTCAAGTCAATACGGTATGTTCATGACGCTTTCCTGGGGAGCGGAACAGGAATGATGGACTTCGAGCCCGAGCTGAGAAAACTGAAACCTGATATTTTCATTGTCAACACGGACGGGCACAAACCTGAAAAGGAAAGTCTTTGCCGGGAGCTGGGAATTGAATACATGATCCTTGAGCGTATCCCCGAGCCGGGACTGCCCGAACGTTCAAGCTCCGGCACGAAACGCAACATGCGTTTTCCATACAGGTTATGCCTCGCCGGAGGCTGGCTCGACCAGCCCTGGGTATCTGAAGTGTTTCCGGGCCCCGTCATTGTTGCACAGATCTGGCCCGAGACTGATTTCGACAACAGGTCCGGTCTTGCCACAAGCTCGAGGGAAGTGGCACTAAAGCTATGGGGGAACAGGTATCCCGATGGTGATCCGCTTACAAATGCCAGGCTGCTGTTCGGTGCTGAAAATCCTCCCGGAAGCAGGTACATATCCGGGTCACAGGATCATCTCGGGTTACTGATGCCGGGCATCAGCAGGTTACACTATTCCGGAGGTTATTGGCCGGAAAATATTCAGAGTGTCACTGAGAAGGAGACCTGCGACTGGCTGTCGGAAGTTCTGTGGCTCGTCAAGCTTAATCCCAGGCCCGACGGTTATGATCCCCTGAAAGAAAAACATCTCGAAAAGAAAATCGTTAAGGGTCTTGCCGAAGCTGCCGAACAATGCTGGAAAGGTATCCTGGCCAAAGATGTGGAACTCCTCGGCCAAGGACTGACAGGTACATTCCTTACCTGGAAGAAATTGCTTCCTCATACCGTACCGGATGACATATTGGCGATCATGGAAAAAGAATATTTCCCTGTTTACCCTGGCGCGATTACATCAGGCAGCGGAGGAGGTTATGTTATTGTAGCCTCGGAGAGGAAAGTTGAGAAGGGAATTAAGATCAGAATCAGATACTAGTTTGATGAAGCAGTAGGCAGTAGGTAGTGAGTAGTGCAGTAATGAGTGATGAGTGATGAGTGATGAGTGATGAGTGATGAGTGATGAGTAATGAGTAATGAGTAATGAGTAATGACCAGCTATTACAGACAACTACCAGGGACCCAGCACCCAGGACCCAGCAACTATAAATATTCCATCCAATGAAAAAATTATTTCCTTTTTTGCTTTCCCTGATTCTCCTTCTCGGTTCCTGCACCGGCCACAGGCACATGCCGGAAAACAACCTTGTCTCACCATCCTTTAATTCTGATATTGCTTCCTTCAGCAATTACAGGTACCCCGACTGGTTCCGTGATGCCAAATTCGGCATCTGGGCACACTGGGGACCCCAGGCCGTACCGAGGCAGGGTGACTGGTATGCAAGAAAAATGTACGAATCTGATGTTTACAACCGTTCGACGAATAAGCCTACCGGAAAACCCAGCAAGGAATACCTTTATCATGTTGAGCATTACGGACATCCCTCTAAATTCGGGTATAAGGACATAATCCCTCTCTGGAAAGCAGAGAGATGGGACCCGGAAAAGCTTATGGCACTTTACAAGAGGGTTGGGGCCAAATATTTTGTCAGCATGGCGACCCATCACGACAATTTCTTCCTGTGGGATTCAAAGATCCATAGGTGGAACTCGGTCAAAATGGGTCCGAATAAAGATGTTGTCGGATTATGGCAGCAGGCTGCGCAAAAGGAAGGGCTGAAGTTTGGCGTGTCCGAGCACCTGGGTGCCAGCTATACCTGGTTTCAGCCAAGTCACCGGTCAGATCCTTCCGGCCCTATGAAGGGAATACCTTATGACGGTGCAAATCCCGAGTACCAGGATCTTTATCATCCTGCAACCGCACCTGACGATTTCGCATGGCTTACAAAAGACTCGGCCAATCAGCAGAACTGGCTTGCAAGCATAACAGAGCTGATCGATTTGTATAAGCCTGATCTTCTTTACTCCGATGGTGAACTGCCTTTCGCGGATATTGGCAGGACTATGCTGGCGCATTTTTACAACCAGGACATCTTAAAGAATGCAGGAAAGCTCGAGGCTGTTTATACCTGCAAGCATCTGGCATCACAGGGACGATGGGTCCGCGACATCGAGAGGGGTGCGATGGACTCAATCAGCGCCGATCCCTGGCAGACAGATACCTCTATCGGTGACTGGTACTACAGGACCGGTCAAAAATATATGACGGGCAATGAAGTGATACAGATGCTTGTGGATATCGTGAGCAAGAACGGGAATCTTCTCCTGAATGTGGTCCAGACACCCGAAGGCGACCTCGAACAGGATGTCGTGGACATACTCGAAGAAATTGCGCGCTGGACTCCTGTAAACGGAGAGGGTATTTACGGTACGAGGCCATGGAAGGTATATGGCGAAGGACCATCGATGAAGAAACAGGAGAAAGGCCGTTTTGGTGGCGTGAAGGACGTCAGAGCCTACGAAGCACAGGATATACGGTTTACGGCCAGGGACAAAAATATCTATGCATTCTGCATGGTAAAGCCCGAAGGAGATATAGTCATAAAATCACTTGGGAAGAAATCAGGGCTTAACAGCATGAAGATAAAATCTGTTTCGCTGATGGGAAGCGAGGAAAAGCTGAAATGGGCCAATGGCGATGATGCACTGGTCATAAACAAACCTTCAAGATTGCCGGACTGGAACGTGATCGGGTTCAGGATAACTGTGAGATAAATATTAACATACAGGAAAACAGATAGATAGCTTACTTCCAATAAAGATAATATCAAAATTTGATTTTGATATTATCTTTTTTTTTTGTTATTTGTAAATGCCTGGTGCAACAAACAGCATAACCTGGGGCTGATAAGATTAACCATAAACAACAATACCTATGAAAGAACCGTTTGATGAATTTCATGAAAATCTTCGTGTACGTTCACGGAGAGAAAAATTCCGTCGTCCGGCAGGAATTTTTATAATGATACTTTTTTTAATCCTTTGTTCCATTGAAGGGTATTCTCTAGCTACTGACGGGGCGGAGAAACCGGGTGAGCAGGATCAGAGACAGATTACCGGAACTGTGAAGGATAAATCTGATCAGCCTCTTCCCGGTGTTACTGTTATGGTGAAGGGTACTTCAACAGGTACCCTTACCGATGCTGATGGAAAATTCAGTCTGAAAGTACCTGCCAGTTCAAGAACGCTCGTATTTTCATTCGTCGGATTAAAATCTTTGGAAGTTGCTATGACCAGCGCTGCCTTTGACGTCGTAATGGAGGAGGATGTGGCAAGTCTCGATGAAGTGGTTGTGGTCGGATACGGGACCATGAAGAAGAGGGATGTTATCGGTGCATCTTCGGCTGTGAAAGGCGCGGACCTGGTGAAAGCGCCTGTTGCATCAGCAGCTGAAGCGCTGACAGGAAGAATGGCAGGGGTTCAGCTTACTACCACTGAAGGACAGCCTGGCGCCGACATAATAATAAAGGTAAGGGGCGGAACATCCATAAGCCAGGATAATGCACCTCTTTATATAATTGATGGTTTCCCTTCAGAAAACGGGTTAAAGAACATAAGCCCGTCAGACATTGAACGAATAGATGTTCTGAAGGATGCCTCGTCCACTGCCATATACGGCGCAAGAGGGGCCAATGGTGTTATCCTTATAACGACAAAAGGCGGTTCAGAGGGAAAAGCAAATGTCAGTTATGACGGTTGGGTCGGCTTTAAAACTCTTGGAAGACAGCTTCCTGTAATGGACAATGTTGAGTTTCTGAAGTGGCAGTATGAACGCCAGATGGATGTATCGACGCACGAGCCCAGCACTTCATTTCTGGACAGGTACGGCCCGTGGGACGCATTTGGCAGGTATCTTGACATCCCTTCCATAAACTGGCAGGATAAAGCTCTTGGAGGAAATGCTTACTATCAGAATCACAACCTGGCTATTACGGGAGGAACCAAGACTACAAGTTACCGTATCAGTTATTCGAGAGATGATGAAGACGGACTCCTTATAGGCAACGGTTATAACCGCAACAATTTCAAGCTCAAGCTCGATCAGAAAGTGACTGACAAACTCTCCTTCTCGGCAAATGCCGGGTATAGTTTTACAAATATAAAAGGGGGAGGCACATCCAAGGAAGGCAAGCTCGAGAGCATTGTAATGTACAGGCCGACGACGGGCTTAGGTATTCCCGGCAGCGAACCGGTCAGTGGTGAATTGTCCTGGGAAGACCTGCTTACTGCCGATGAAGACAATATCTCAGGCCTCGTAAATCCTTTGGTACAGGCCCAGGCAGAGCATCGCCTTACCTCGACCGGGAACCTGGTCTTCAATGCAGCTGTAGATTATAAAATCCTGGAGGGACTGACGCTGAGATTGCTTGGAGGTATGAATTTCAACGATATACGATATGAACAATTTGAATCCCTGAAAAGCTCTGCAATGAGATCACATGGAGGACCTTACGGGTCAATCCGGCTCGATGACAATAAGAAATACAGCAACACCGCAATATTGACTTATACAAAATCCTTCAACGAGATCCATGATATCAACCTGATGGCAGGGCAGGAATACATTGCCGACAATAACCAGATGGTCACTGCAAGCGCTTCCATGTATGACAGTGATGATATAGGCCTCGCCAATCTTGCGATGGGCAATGAGTTTCCCAAACCTGAATCGAGGGTGGAGAAAAACAGGTTGCTCTCTTATTTTGGAAGAGCAATGTACACCTTTAACGACAAATATTTCGTAACCGGTACCCTAAGGGCTGACGGATCATCGAAATTCATCGAGAAGAACAGGTGGGGATATTTCCCGTCGGTCGCACTGGCCTGGCAGGCGGGCAAAGAGGACTTTATAAAGAATTTAAACATTTTCTCAAACCTCAAAGTCAGGCTGACGTACGGTGTAGCCGGTAACAACAGGATCGCCAATAACCTGTTTGCTTCCACTTTTAAAAATGTATTTTATGCAGCTGACGGAACTGTGAACAGTGTTGGCCTTATACCAAACGCGACTGCAAATCCAGACCTGAAATGGGAAACAACAGTATCGAGAAACCTTGGTTTCGACGTGGGTTTCTTCGATGACAGGATAAGTGCGAATGTTGATCTTTATTTGAATACCACCAGGGACCTCCTGCTGAAAACGAACATACCCAGCTCCTCAGGTTATACCACCCAGTTTAAGAATGTTGGAAGCACCGAGAACAAAGGTATTGAAGTGACGCTGACAACACGAAACCTGAAAACCTCCGATTTTAACTGGAGCACCGATTTCAATATTGCGGTTTTCAACAGCAGGGTGACGGGACTTAACAAGGAAGCAACCTTTTCACAGGACTCCTTCCTGGAGAATATTTACCTTTCTGCAAACTATGAGGCCTTTCTTGTCAAGGTAGGCGAGCCCCTCGGATTGATTTACGGTTATGTCAGTGACGGATTTTTCACCGTCGATGATTTTGACTATGATGCTGCTACAGAGACATACACTCTGAAGCCGGGAATAGCCGGCTTCACCGGTATAGATCAAAAACCGGGTGACATGAAATTCAAAGACCTTGGCGGAGATCTGGATGCCAGCGGAAATCCTGAGATCACACCGGATGATGACAGGACTATAATCGGCCGTACACAACCTAAATTATTTGGCGGGATCAACAACACTTTTAATTACAAAAACTTCGACTTAAGCGTATTTGTAAATTTCAGTTACGGAAACCAGGTGCTTAATGTCAACAAGATCCTTTACACGAGCGGCTATAGTACGAACAAGAATCTTCTTGCAGTGATGAACGGCCGGTTCACTTATGTAAATGACCAGGGCGAGTATGTTTCTGATCCGGATGCCTTGCGCGAATTAAACAAAAACGCAACAGTATGGGCCCCTGAGAGGGACCTGCCACGCCGTTTTTATTCCTGGGCTGTGGAGGATGGTTCATTTATCAGGATCAACAACATAACAGCCGGATACACCCTGCCTAAGAAGATATGCGACAAAATAAAAGTCGATAACATCAGGGTCTTTGGAACCGCTTACAACATGTTCCTGTTTACTAAATATTCAGGCTTTGATCCTGAGGTCAATGCTGCAAGATCCAATCCCTATACCCCCGGGGTCGACCAGAGCTCATACCCGAAAAGCAGGTCACTCATAGGCGGACTTAACATAATATTTTAAAATACTGTTCTATGAAAACAAGAATGATGAAATACTTCTTTATCTCACTGTGTGTGATATCGATATCTTTAATGTCGTGCGAAAGGGTGATTGATCTTGATACACCGACTGAATCGGATTATTCCTCCGATAACCTCTACAAGACAGTGTCACAGGCCAGGATGACGACCTACGGAATATACTATACTCTGACCAACGACATTTATTCAAGGACCATAAATACGCATCTTAGTTTGGATGCTGATGATGCCCAGACTTCTGGCGGTCTTGCAACCTCCGACAGGAATAAGACAGCTCGTTATAACACTCCTGTTACAAATGCCGAGCTTACTAAAGTATTTGACAGGCTGTATATGGGAGTTGAAAGGGCAAATGTGAATATTGAGCGTATCCCTGAAATGAATCTGTATAAAAACGGTACTGATGCTGAAAAAGCCGAACTGAACAGATTCCTTGGTGAATCGCTTGCCCTGAGGGCATATTTCATGTTCGACCTGATCAAGATGTTTGGGGATGTACCTTACAAAACAACTTCTTCCCGCTCGGGGGAAAATTTCTTTGTCGACCGGGTTGACCGCGACATAATTTATGCCCAGATAATTAAAGATCTGCAGGACGCTATTGATCTTGTTCCCTGGAGAAAAGAAGTACCGCCGCAAGCCAGGTTTACAAAGGGAGCTGTAAAGGGTATGCTTGCAAGAATCGCCCTGCATGCGGCCGGATATTCTCTCCGCTGGGACCTTGCGACCGGTGGTAATGCAGGCATGAGGAGAAATCCGGACCAGGCCAAGGTGAGAGAATACTACCAGATAGCCAGAGATCAGGCTTGGGACATTATCAATGATCCCAATCAAAACCATCGTCTGAATCCGGAATTCATCGATATCTGGAAAACCCTTTGTGGTCAGAAATTTGACGTTAGCTGGGGCGAAAGCATGTTTGAGATCGGGTTCTGGAACCCAACCGGTGAACAGGCAGGTAACGGATATATAGGGAACAAAATTGGAGTCCCGGTCAATTCTGCAGTAATCAGTGCATTTGGCAGCGGCGGATCTGAAATAAGAGTCCTGCCAACTTATCTTGCCTCATTTAATCCCCTTGACGTAAGAAGAAATGTGACGTGTGCTGATTTTGAGATAGATGCGGCCGGTATGAGAGTAGTAAGGGATAAGGTATGGGAGTATAATCCCGGTAAATGGAGAACATGGTGGGCGACGACAAAGACTACCTCAAGTTATACCGGCATAGATCATATCCTGTTACGTTATGCTGATGTTCTTCTCATGTTCGCTGAGGCTGATACCTGGCTTAACAACGGTCCCACTGCTGATGCTGTTGCAGCATTGAGACAGGTTCGCCTGAGAGCATTCAAAGGCAATGAGGCGATTGTCAATGCGGAAACTTATCCGACAGACATCAACGGTTTTATGGATGTGATCATGAAGGAGCGTCTCTGGGAACTGGGAACAGAAGGCATCAGGAAGTGGGATCTCATCAGGTGGAACAAGCTGGGTGAAACACTTGCAAACACAAGGGCAGCATTTGAGGCAATGAGGCTTAACACAACTGCTTACCCGAAATATGTTTATTATCTGCCGGTGTCGAATCCCGACCAGGAAAATCCAAAGCAGTTCGGAAGCTCCAGTACGGTTCCTTCTGCTCTTGCAGCACTTGGATATAAAAGCAGGTCCTATACAAACCAGCTTACATCTGCTATCACTGGTTATGTGGGGATAGGTTTTGAGGAGAATAAGGACGAGCTTTTTCCTGTTCCCACCTCTGCCATCCAGGCAAATCCGGCATTATCACAACATCCTGGTTTCAGGTAAAATAAAATCTACATCCCAAAGGAACCCTGCAATAAAAATTGCAGGGTGCCGGGGGGTGCAGGAAATATAAATATCGTATGAAAATTTCTTTGCTTTGTCCTCTTCTCTGTATTGTGCTTACCTGCTGTAATACATTTCATTATAAGGAGAAAGACTTTTCAGTTGCAATCGAAAACGGCAATCTGGCAAATGAAGCTTATGTCCGCTCCCTGAAATGCGTAAACGCCTGGATGGACCGCCGCGACAGTGCCAGTGGCCTGATACCCACAAATCTCACCGGAAAGAAAGATCTGTGGGAACCATTCAACTCAGCCGCTGATAATTATGCATTCATGGTACTGACTTCATTTCTCCTCGACCGTGACATGTATGACGGACCGATGCTCGAGATGCTGAATTCAGAGGAGAAGCTCACATCAAGGCTAAAATCCCTTCCTGATGTTTACAGGTTTTCCACTCGAAAATTCAATCTTGAAAAAATCGATACTGCCTGGGTGTTGTTTGGCACTTCGGAGTATATCAAAGACGGACTGATCCCCCTTACCGAGTTTACCGGTTCGACACCCTGGAGTAAAAGGATGATGGAGATGCTGAATGATCTACAGGACTACTACACTGTCCTGAAAAATCTCGATCAGATGGAGGATTACAAGGCTGTTTCGGAAGAGATAAACGGATCGATGCTCCAGACATTATCGCGTGTTTACTGGATGACAGGCGACGAAAAATACCTCGATTGGGCTATTAAGATCGGTGACTATTACCTTCTCGAAAATCGTGATCTGAGCAGGCTCGAGTACCTGCGTTTAAGGGACCACGGCTGTGAAATAATTGGAGGTTTGAGTGAACTTTATGTCACTTTGAATTTTGCCAGGCCTGAGAAGAAAGCGCTCTACACGGAAAATCTTTACAGGGTCCTTGACAGGATCCTTGCCGTGGGCAGAAACAAAGATGGATTGTTTTATAATTCAATCAATGCACTCACGGGCATTCCGGTCGACAGTAACGTGGTCGACTGCTGGGGTTACATCTTCGATGCCTATTATTCAGTGTACCTGATTGATAAGAAGGAAGAGTACAGGCAGGCTTTTCTCGATGGAATAAAAAATCTCAATGAAAAGTATACAAATTTCAGATGGGAAGGGAGCAGCCATGACGGCTATGCCGATGCTATTGAAAGCGGTATCAATCTCTACAACCGCGAACCTGTTCCTTCATTAAAGAAATGGATCGACAGCGAAATGAGAGTGATGATGGGAATGCAGAAGGAGAATGGTATAATAGGAGGAGCCCATCCTGATGGAAATTTTGAACGGACTGCCATAATGTACGGGCTCTGGAAAACCATGGGACTGTATTGTGTGCCATGGCGCGAAGATCTGAAGCTCGGATCAGAACTGAAAAAAGGGAAACTGTTCATAACGGTTTCCGCAGACACGGATTGGAGTGGGAAAGTATTTTTCGATTACAACCGGCATAAGGAAAACCTTAATCTTCCTATCGATTATCCTCGTATCAACCAGTTTCCCGAATGGTTTACGGCAGATAATGAGAAAGAATATATAATGACTGATTTCAGGAATAAGCTCAGGCAGCATTTCACGGGTTCAGAGTTAAAATCAGGGATTGAACTGAAAGTAACGGGCGGAGAAAGGTCATATTTTTTGTTGTCGCAGGCTGGTCGCTGATGCCGGCAGAGCTTTATTCCCCACGCAGCTTTTTCAGCTCGTTGAAGTGCTGCAATGCCATCTTCTCGCGTGATTCGCGTGAAGTTTTGCGGTAAGCATCGAATTCGGATTTCAGCTCGTCAAGATCCTTCCGGCTGTCAGAAACAAGTTTCTGATTTCTCTGGAAGATAAGGAACCCGATAATCAGCAAAAGTATAAGGCAGATTATTATAGCCCACATTATTGAATTATAGGTTCCTTTCTCAACCTCCATTCCGAGGAAGCTCATGCTGTTCTTCGACCTGGTCATGTCGTCCAGGTTCGTCTGGGTATTGTTAAGCCTTGAATTCAGGGAATCGATTGTGCTCCTTAAGCCTGCGGTCTGCTTGTTTGTTGCAGCAACCTTCTTCTGCATCGCTGCAATTGTATCATTTACATTTTTCTTCAGCTTCTGGAACATGTCTTCCCTTACTGCACGGAAATTATCATAAATCCTCGTTCTGCTCTCTATTGAGCTGAGCTGCTCCCTTATCGGAGCGGTTGTAAGATCAATAGGAGGAAGCACGGGCTTGGTTTGTGGTTGTGCCTGCTGTGGATTTTGTGCAGATGCTGTAATTGTCGCCAGCATTATTAAAACTGAAAGGCTGAAAAACCTGATAGAATTCACTGAATATTTCATGTTTGAACTTTGTTATGAATTGAAAACCTATGACATATCAACGAATAATCATCGTCTAAATTATTTATAAAAATGCAAAATTTAGAATGTTCACACTATTGTTTATCAGAGGTAAACATGAAAAATTTAAAATATGTTCATAATGAGCATTTTATAAAAAACCCTCATCAAAAGTTCCAATACATTTTTTTTCATCTTATTTTAACCCTTTGGATTATTAATTCTCATTTTATTCAATAATTGATATATGTCAATAATAAATATGATTAAAATCAATTTTAATAAAGTGCTTTTTGCTGCACTAGTCGTCTTCTCCGGTGAATTGGCTTACGCCCAGGAAGATCTTAATATTATCAGCGGAAAATGGCTGCAGTTCTCAGATGCAAAAAACTCCCTGTACCATTGCCTGGCAGATACTGCATACAAGCTTCTTGACAAGAGATCCCTTGACATATCGGGCATAAATTCACTCCCTGGATGGCAGGCACGCCAGGATTTTATCAGGAAGAAACTGCTCGAATGCACAGGTCCTTTCCCTGAAAAGACTCCCCTTAATGCACGCGTAACCAGGACAATCGACAAAGGCAGCTTCCGGGTGGAGCATATTGTTTTCGAATCACTTCCCGGCTTTTATGTCACTTCTTCGCTGTATCTCCCTTCGGGAATAAAAAAGAAAACGAAGCTTCCCGTAATCATTTACTGCAGCGGACATTCCGCCGACGGTTACAGGAGCGATGTTTACCAGCATGTAATTCTGAACCTTGTAAAAAAAGGCTTCATAGTTTATGCTTTTGATCCCGTCGGCCAGGGTGAGAGGCTCGAATATTATGACCCTGCATCAGGCAAATCCACTATTGGAGGACCGACAAGCGAACATTCCTATCCGGGCGCACAGGCGTTCCTCACCGGAAGCTCACAGGCTTTTTACATGATCTGGGATGGCATAAGAGCTGTCGATTACCTCCTCACGAGGAAAGAGGTCGATCCGGCCAGGATTGGCATTACGGGCAGGTCCGGGGGCGGAACACAATCAGCTTTTATTGCTGCATACGATGAACGGATTTACGCCGCAGCCCCTGAAAACTATATTACAAATTATACTCGTCTGCTTCAGACAATCGGCCCGCAGGATGCGGAGCAGAATCTCTTCAATGTGGTTTCCCGCGGTCTCGATCATCCTGATTTTCTTATTGTCCGTGCTCCCAAACCGGCACTTATGATCACCACAACGGGGGATATGTTCAATATACAGGGTGTGTTGGAAACGGAAGCCGAAGTGAAAAGGATCTATAAGGCATATGAAAAGCCGGAAAACTTCTCAAGAACCGAAGATGACGCCGGTCATGCTTCAACGAAAAAGAACCGCGAAGCCATGTATGCTTTCTTCCGGAAGCACTTGTCTAATCCGGGGGATACACTTGATGAAGATGTTGAGACGCTTTCAAAGGATGAGCTCAGGGTAACTGATAAAGGCCAGGTTTCAGCTTCATTTAACAGCAGCCAGACTGTTTTTTCATTGAACATGAAAAGAGCTCTTGAACTGGAGAAAAAAATGAATTCGTTGCGGGCAGATCCGTCAGGCTTCAGGGCAAAGGCCATAGGAGATGCAAGGAGGCTTTCGGGCTATATTGAGCCAAAAAGCCAAAATAAGCCTGTGTTTTCCGGGAGGATCCGGAGAAAAGGATACACTGTTGAGAAATACTTAATCCAGGGTGAAGGTGGTTACATCATTCCTTACCTCTTATTCGTGCCTGAAGATGCCAAACCCAAAGCGCTGATCTACCTGCATCCTGACGGAAAGGCTGCGGATGCGAAAGAAGGCGGCAATATAGAAGCCTTTGTTCTCGAGGGGTACACAGTGCTTGCACCCGATCTGATCGGCACAGGTGAAACCGGTCACGGCGACCTGCATGGTGATGCTTATTTCAACGGGGCTTCACACAACCTCCTGTATGCTGCAATGCTTACGGGAAGAAGCATAGCGGGATTGAGGGCAGGTGATATCGTAAGGCTTGCAGGCATTTTAAAGGGCGCAGGTTTCAGTGATGTTTGCGGTTATGCGAAGTCAGACATGGTTTCGGCGCTGGTGCATGCTGCTGTACTCTCGGATAAAATAAATTCGATGATACTGTCATCTCCTTATTCATCATTCATGACAATAGCTGTTCACAGGTTCTACAATCCCTTTTTCATCCTCACCTGCGTTCCCGGTGCCATCGGAAATTATGACATTCCGGATCTTGAAGCTGCATTCGCCCCCCGGAAGTTGGTGATCGAGGATGCAGTGGATTGCCTTGGAACGAAAACATATTCTGACCAGATTGAACGGGATGTGCAAATAATAAGGGACGGATATGAAAATATTAAAGCAGGTAATTGTTTCAAGACATCGGCCAACAGGATTGCGATCAATGAAATTATTGAATTCCTGAGGTAATAAATATTTAATCATGAGAAGTTTGCAGCTTGATGGGGATTCGGCAGTATTTTTTAACTTCTTTTAACAATATAGCAATCAGGGCGGCAATGCATTATTTAAAAAGATATTACATTTATTGATCTGTTTCGGGAAGAATCCATCGACTCATCCCTGAAACCCTAAACCTGAACTTATGAATCCGTCCGGGAGGCGTAATTTTATTAAAACATCTATTGCAGGGACCATTGCCTTTGGTCTTGCATCCAGCCTTAAGGGTGAATCAATCACAAAACAAAAGACGGGTGGCCGCATAGGCATAATAGGCCTTGACACTTCGCATAGTGTGGCTTTCACCAAAGCACTCAATTCCGACCAGGTTAAGCCTGAGTTCGAAGGATTCAGGATCACAGCAGCTTACCCGAGGGGCAGCACCACAATCAAATCGAGTGCAGACAGGATTCCCGGTTATACTGAGGAGGTCAGGAAGCTGGGTGTCACTATATCGAATTCCATCGATGAGCTGCTCTCTGAAGTCGATTACGTTCTTCTTGAGACTAACGATGGCAGGCTTCATCTTGAACAGGCTCTGCAGGTCTTCAAAGCGGGTAAGCGGGTTTTCATTGATAAGCCTGTAGCTGCTTCACTGGCCGATGCAATAGCAATATACAGGGCTGCCAGGCAATATAACGTCCCGGTATTTTCGGCTTCGTCCCTCAGGTATATCGACGGAGCGGCAGCGATTGCAGATGGTGAGCTCGGTAAAGTGCTGGGAGCTGATACGTACAGTCCCGCCTCGCTCGAGAAAACGCATCCCGACCTTTTCTGGTACGGCATCCACGGTGTTGAGACATTATTCACGGTGATGGGAGAAGGATGTTCCAGAGTGACAAGAACCTCAGCTGAAAACTTTGACCAGGTAACAGGCCTCTGGGAAGATGGCCGTATCGGAACATTCAGGGGCATAAGAAGCGGAAAATCTGATTACGGAGGCATTGTATTCTGCGAAAAAGGCATAAGAGCGCTTGGAAAATACAGTGGTTATGATCCTCTTCTTTCAAAGATCATCGGTTTTTTCAAGACCGGTGTGCCTCCGGTAAGTGAAGCGGAAACCCTGGCAATTTTCACTTTCATGGCAGCTGCGGATGAGAGCAAGCTTAAAGGAGGCTGCCAGGTGGAAACGGCAAAGGTTTTTGAGAAAGCAATGAAACAGGCATCAAAAATCAAAATATAATCTGATTTCTTATTCAATCTAACTTAAATATCCCTAAAAATGTCAAACAGAAGAGAATTCATCAGGAAAAGCGCACTCGGCACTGCTGGTATAGCTATCGGCAGCATGAGTCTTAGCGCCAAATCTTACAGGAACGTTCAGGGTGCCAACGACCGCATCAATATCGCGGTAGCCGGTATCCGGGGACAGGGCGGAACGCACATCAGCAGTTTCTGCGGCATGAAAGACACAAAGAATGTCAGGCTTGTCGCATTATGCGATGTTGACGAGGCCACCTGGGCGCCAAAAGTTAAAATTGTCCAGGAACGCACCGGAGAGACCCCGAAGACCGAGTGGGACATGCGCAGGATATTTGATAACAAGGATATACATGCTGTCTCTTTTGCAGTGCCGAATCACTG
Source organism: Bacteroidales bacterium (assembly GCA_035299385.1). Lineage (GTDB taxonomy): Bacteria > Bacteroidota > Bacteroidia > Bacteroidales > VadinHA17 > LD21. The sequence goes on from DATGWQ010000025.1 coordinate 20,889, forward strand.
GCATGCCCTGGCCACAATCTGGGCCTGCCAGGCTGGCAAGCACGTCTATGTTGAGAAACCTGCCACCTATGGAATTTTCGAAGGACGTAAAATGGTCGAGGCATCACGCAAATACAATGTACGCGTTCAGACAGGAACACAGAACCGCTCGATCCCGTCTGTTATCCAGGCAATCAAATTCCTTCACGATGGCGGCATTGGTGAGGTTTTCATGGCAAAAGGCACATGCTACAAGCCTCGCGATTCTTTCGGGATTGCCCCCGACAGCACTCCTCCCGCCTCATTGCATTATGATATGTGGACAGGCCCTGCTCCGATGATCCCTTACAATGAAAAGAAGGTCCATTATAACTGGCATTGGTTCTGGCGTACCGGTGGCGGTGACACTGCTAACCAGGGACCTCACCAGTTCGACATTGCACGCTGGGGCCTGAACAAGAACGAACATCCCCTCACCATTTATTCCATGGGCAACATTTATGGCATAGACCCAAAGGAATGTGCACAGGAAACACCGAATACCCAAACATCACTCCTCAAGTACAAAGACGGCAAGATTCTGGAATTCGAGACAAGAGGCAGGTATACAAATACCGAATCGGACCTGAAAGTCGACATCGGCAATCTCTTCTACGGAACAGATGGCTGGATGGAGATAAACGGCAGCCGCTGGGCAGCCTATCGTAAGCGTGAGAGAAAACCTTTCGCCGGATCAAACGTCGAATCAACAGCTGATAAGCCCGCACAGGACTCATATCTTGCAGCTCCGGGCGGTTCCAGTCATTATGGAAACTTTATCGATGCAATAAGATCAGGGAAAAATGAAGACCTGCATGCTGACATCCTCGAAGGTTACATGTCGGCGGCTCTTCCTGCACTGGCAAACATTTCTTACCGCCTGAAAAGGGAGCTTACCTTTGACGGAGCAGCAGAAAAGTTTGTGAAGGACAAAGAAGCAGATGCATTGCTGACAAGGAACTACAGGGCACCATACGTCGTTCCGAAAGTAGTATAGTTTTTAAGATATCCCCTTTCCTGCCATCGGTCCACCCTAACCCCCAGGAGGGCCCCGGGCTGGAAAGTCCCCCCTGGGGGATTTAGGGGTAAGTAATATAGGCACAAAGGCACCAAGGTTCACCAGCTCAATCAAAGTTTGGTGTAACCTGGTGTCTTGGTGGCATAATCATTAATCCTGATAATCATGAGATCCCGCATTCCTGTTCTATTATCACTGCTTTTTCTTGCGGCCTGCAATCCAGGGAATAAATCCCAGAATGCCGAGGTTAAAATAATCACCAGCCTGCCTGAAAGGAAAGCTGATGTAATCATCGACGGCAAACTCTTCACTTCTTACTGCTGGCCGGAAAATGTCTATAAACCGGTATTGTACCCGATATATACTTCCGTCGGTACCGAGGTTACAAGAGGTTATCCCCTGAAACCAAGGTTAGGCGAGCAGACCGACCATATGCACCAGGTCGGAATGTGGCTCACTTACGGCAATGTGAACGGGCTTGATTTCTGGGGGAATGGCTCGAGAGGATATAAAGAACCGAAAGGCGGCGAGATCCGGCATGTCAGCATCGACCGCGTGCAAAGCAAAAATGGCGAGGGCCTCCTCGGCACGACATCTGAATGGGTCGCCCCATCGGGCAAGGTTCTGCTGAAAGAACAGACAGACTTCCATTTTTCCGGAAAAGGTAACCTGAGGATCATCGACAGGATCACAAAGCTTACGGCACAGGATACAGATGTTCTTTTTAAAGATACGAAGGAAGGTATGTTCGGCATTCGGGTTGCGCGGCAGCTTGAACTTCCGTCAAAATCCGCAGTAACCCTTATAGATTCCACCGGCAAGCCTTCTCCCGTGAAAGATACTCTGAACCTTGGCGTTTCAGGCAATTATCTCAGCAGCGAAGGAGTGGAAGGCGATGCCGTATGGGGCAAGCGTGCAAAATGGATGGAGCTGAAAGGGAATATCGGGAATGAGCAGGTTTCAATAGTAATTTGCGATCATCCGGATAACCCCGCGTACCCCACGTATTGGCACGCAAGAGGTTATGGCCTGTTTTCGGCAAATCCGTTCGGGTGGAACGATTTCACGGGAGGAAAGGAAGAGCTGAACTTCAGCATCCCTGCAAAAAAATCGATAAAGATCAAATACAGGGTGATTGTGAGTTCCGGCCAGATTCTGAGCCCCGATGAGATCAATGCCCTTTCGGAGGAGTTTGAGAAGAAGTACAAATGAATTAAATTTGATGTATCCACATTGAACTTTTGACCCATGGAAAAGCAGAATAATTCAAGACGCAGCTTTATCAAAAAAGCAGCTATAGGAAGCCTGTTGACGATCGGATTACCCGAAATAATCTCGGCAGCAATGCCTTCACCCAAAAAAACACCACTTTCAAAAGGCAATGTCATTCTTTTCCAGGGTGATTCAATTACCGACGCAGGGAGAAACAGGGAGGATAATTCTTTCAACAGTCAAAAAGCACTGGGTTCAGGATATGCCATGCTGACTTCCGCTGCCCTCCTGGAGAAATATGCACCGCTGGAACTGAAGATCTATAACAAAGGAATTTCCGGGAACAAAGTCTACCAGCTTGCCGACAGGTGGGATAAGGATTGTCTTGATCTAAGACCTGATATACTCAGTATCCTCATCGGGGTGAACGATATCTGGCACAAGCTGAACGGGCAATATAACGGTACAGTCGATATTTACAGGAAAGACTACATTGCCCTTCTTGAAAGAACAAAAAAAGCTCTTCCGAATGTTAAGCTTATTATCTGCGAACCTTACGCTGTAAAGGGCGTTAAAGCAGTGGATGACAGGTGGTACCCTGAATTCTACGATTATCAGAAGGCAGCAAAAGATGTAGCTGAGCAGTTCGGCGCCATATTCATTCCTTTCCAGAAGGTCTATGATGAAGCTCAGAAACGCGCGCCCGGCGCATACTGGACCCCCGATGGCGTACATGCTTCATTTGCTGGTGCACAGCTGATGGCAAAAACCTGGCTGGAAGCGGTAAAATAATCAGGTTGGTTACTCCTTTGAGTCCTTTGTGTTACACCTTTGTGTCCTTTGTGGTTAAAAGGTCACACTGGTATGTGAAAGTATAGCATTTCTTCTGACTTTTTGCTAACTTTATTTGTTTATCCTTTTTAGAATCAGGATGATCTAAAAATTCTTTCTATGAAAACGAGAGTGTTTTTCCTCATTATTGTTTTTAGTATTACGGCAATGAACCTGAATTCCCAGAAACTTCCGCGGCTCGGAAAAGACCAGGTAAGCAAAGTTGTCGCTGCAATGACCCTGGATGAAAAAGCTTCACTCGTTGTGGGAACGGGAATGAGATTTCCCGGAATGAATCCCGGTTCGGCCGACACCGGCCAGAAAGACGCTGTGCCCGGAGCTGCAGGCTCCACATTCGCGATTCCGCGTCTTGGCATACCTTCAATTATTGTTGCAGATGGTCCCGCAGGCCTGAGGATCAGCCCCGACCGCGAGGGAGATGATAAAAAATATTATTGCACCGCCTTCCCGATAGCATCCCTGCTTGCCTCCTCGTGGGACAGGGATCTTGTCGGCAGAGTTGGTGAGGCCATGGGCAATGAGGTCCTGGAATATGGAGTAGATGTAATCCTTGGTCCCGGGATGAATATACAGCGCAACCCTCTGGGAGGAAGGAATTTTGAATACTTTTCCGAAGATCCTTTTATAACAGGAGAAATGGCCGCTTCAATTATAAAAGGAATACAGAGCAATGGTGTGGGCACATCCCCTAAGCATTTTGCAGCAAACAATGCCGAAACAAACAGGAATGCCCTTAACACCATAGTGAGCGAAAGGGCTTTGAGGGAGATTTACCTGAAAGGGTTCAGTATGGCAGTTACCGGTGCTCAGCCATGGACGATCATGTCCTCATATAATCTCATAAATGATGTTTATGCTCCGGAAAACACTGATCTGCTGACCAATATTCTGCGGGGTGACTGGGGATTCAAAGGACTGGTAATAACAGACTGGTTCGGCGGGAACGATCCGGTTGCCATGATGAAGGCAGGAAATGACCTGCTCATGCCGGGAGTCCCCAACCAGAAACAGGCGATACTCCAGGCTGTTCAGGATGGAAATCTGAGTGTGGACGTCCTTGACAGGAATGTATCACGGATATTGAATCTGATTCTGCAGTCTCCTCATTTCAGGGGATATAAATATTCAAATGAGACTGATCTGAAAGATCATGCAGAAGTGGCCAGGGTGGCTGGTTCCGATGGAATGGTCCTGCTGAAAAACACATCGTATGCATTGCCCCTGACGGATGTTAGGAAAGTTGCCCTTTTCGGGAACAGCTCCTATAACCTTATCTCGGGGGGTACCGGTAGCGGTGATGTGAATGAAGCTTATACCGTATCGCTTGCCGAAGGCATGAGAAATGCAGGATATACGGTGAGTGAAAACCTTCAGAAGCTTTATGGTGATTATATGGAGCTGGCAAGGATTGGCAGGCCTGCACCAAAAGGAATTATGGCTCTGATGGGTGCAGAACCGATTGAAGAGCTGCACATGGGCAAAGATGTGATAAAAGGTGTTGCAGCGACATCAGAAGCTGCAATAATCACAATTGGCAGGATATCCGGTGAAGGCCGCGACCGTACAAACCGCACTGGGGATTTCCGGCTGACGGATGATGAGCAGCAGCTGATAAAGGACGTTTGCGAAGTATATAAACCGAAGGGCAAAAAGGTAATCGTCGTCCTGAATGTGGGAGGTGTTATAGAAACAGCAAGCTGGAAAGAGCAGCCTGATGCCATTCTTTTAGCATGGCAGGCAGGACAGGAAGCAGGAAACTCCATAGCAGATATTATCAGCGGTAAAATAAATCCCTCAGGTAAGCTTGCCGTAACATTCCCTGTAAACTATGAGGATGTGCCTTCCGCAAAAACATTCCCGGGGACCGAATTGCCTGAAAGAAAGCCGGGAAACGATAGTCCCCTGAATTCATTTATGAGAGTGAAGCCTTCGCTGGTGTATTATGAAGATGGAATCTATGTAGGATACCGATACTATGAAACCTTCGATGTAAAACCTTCATATGAGTTTGGTTATGGCCTTTCATACACAGGGTTTGAATATTCAGCTCCGAAGCTGAGCTCGACAAAATTCAGCAGGAGCCTTAACGTCTCAGTCGAAGTAAAAAATATAGGGAAGGCTGCAGGAAGGGAAATTGTCCAATTATATCTTTCGGCACCTGCAAAAAAGCTCGATAAACCTGCCGAAGAGCTTAAGGGTTTTGCGAAGACAAGATTGCTTCAGCCTGGTGAATCACAGACTGTCAGCTTCACACTTGACGCTAAAAGCCTTTCTTCATTCGATCCCGCCGCATCTGCATGGGTTGCCGAGGCAGGAAATTATGAAGTCAGGATCGGGGCATCATCCAGGAATATAATGGAGAAAGCCACATTCAGTCTCGCAAAGGATGTCACTGTTCAGAAAGTAAGCAAATCACTTGTACCTAAAGATAAGATCAAAGAGCTGAAGCCGGGGAAGTGACCTTTAAAGATGCCCGTCGGCTGGATCCTGCATTTCGTTAAAAAATATGTGCATTTTGCAGAAAAAAGTGTCTCATAAGTAACATCGTCATTTTTTTGCCGTCTTTACTTTGTTCAATCAACCGGCAAAAGCAATGATCAGAAATTTCTTCTTAACCGTTTTCCGTAACACATGGCAGAATAAGTTTGCAACTGCAATCAACGTGGTTGGCCTTGCTACGGGCCTCGCTGCATCACTTCTTATCCTCCTCTGGGTACGGAATGAGCTCAGCTTTGAAAAGTTCCTTAAAGATGCGGGCAACATTTACAGGGTTGAAGAGGATCAGTTTTATTCAGGGGAAAAATATCACGTTACCGTGACACCTTTTCCATCTGGCCCGGAATGGAAGGAAAAGATTCCGGAAGTAAAGGATCAGGTAAGGATCAACAGGCTTGCCAGAATACTTTTCAGGAAAGATGACAAGGCATTCTTCGAATCTTCCCTTATAGCTGCGGATTCGACCTTTTTCAATGTCTTTTCTTTTGAAATGATACTCGGAAACCCGCGCACCGCATTGAACGACCCTTACTCGGTGGTTCTTACACAAAAGCTCGCAAATAAGTATTTCGGCGATGAAGACCCTTTGGGCAAAACGCTTACCCTCGAGAACAGCCTCCAATGCAAGGTCACTGGTGTGGTCAGAAATCTTCCGAACAATACAATATTCACGTTTGAAGGGATACTTCCGTATTCGCTGCAGCGTGCATTGAATGTACCGATGAGCACTTCATGGGGTAATAATTCGATATTCACATACCTGCTGCTGAATGATGGTATTGATATCGCTTCTGTGAATAAAAAGCTGACAGATGTGGTTCTTGAGCATAACCCCGAGACTACCATCAAATTTGTCCTGTTTCCTCATACCGGCATTCACCTCCATCAGCAGTTCGGCTTCACTGAATCGAACAAGGCTGTAACCACCGTTTACATTTTTACACTTATTGGTATTTTCATCCTGCTTATCGCATGCATCAATTTTATAAATCTCTCGACGGCGAGGTCAAGCATAAGGGCCAAAGAGATCGGAATAAAGAAAGCAGCAGGTGCAAGCCGTTTTGCTGTATTTATGCAGTTCATGCTTGAGTCGCTTCTCTTTGTAACGATTTCCATGGCCATCGCTCTTGTCATCATGGGATTGCTTCTAAATAAGTTCAATGAAATTTCCGGAAGGCATTTCAGCCTGGACGATCTGGCAAGCCTGAAGTTTGCCGGTGGAATAATCGCAACCGGCCTGGTTGCCGGGATCTTATCCGGGATCTATCCGGCAGTGTATCTCTCTTCGTTCAACCCGGCTGCTGTACTCAAAGGTGAAACATCCAGTGCCGGAAAGGGCAGGCTGAGGCAAAGTCTTGTGATAGTTCAATTCAGCCTCTCGATAGTCATAGCCATTACAGCTGTTTTCATGTTCAGGCAATTAAGGTTCCTGCAGGAAAAAGACCTTGGCTTTAATAAAGAGAATCTTATCTGCATTCCCCTTGCGCAAAATATGAAGCCCAAATATGGCACATTAAGGAAGGAGCTGAAGAATGAATCTCTTATTATGGGGGTCACTGCGGCATCGAGCAATCCTGTTCTAATCGGCAGCAATTCCGGGGGAGCATGGTGGGAGGGAAAGGATCCGCAACAGACGGTTTTGATAGGTTTGAACGGGGTGGATTATGATTATACCTCCACATTGCAGATGAAAATGATATCAGGCCGGGATTTCTCTGCGGATTTCTCTGGTGACTTTGCACAGGACACCACGGGTAATTTCATCGTCAACGAGGAAGTAGCACGGATAATGAACAGCGACGATCCGGTTGGAAAACCATTCAGATTCATGGGACTGAGAGGAACGATCGTGGGGGTAATGAAAAATTTTCATTTCAGGGATCCGGATCAGCCTGTCGGCCCGGTCGCATTTGCTCTTACTGATACAAGGAGATTGTATTTTGTCCTGGTGAGGCTCGCGGGTGACACAAAAGATGCACTTAAAGCTGTCGAAAAAGTGTGGAGCAATGTTCTTCCTGACTATCCGCTGGAGTACACTTTTGTGGATCAGGATTATGATAACCTTTTCAGGGCTGAAAAGAGGCTGACAGAGCTGTTGAAATACTTTACAATACTCGCAGTTATTATTGCCTGCCTCGGGTTATACGGATTATCTCTTTATTCCGCACAGAGAAGGACGAATGAAGTGGGCATCAGGAAGGTTATGGGGGCTGGATCGCTGCCGATAGTGTATGCCATGTCGAAGGAATTTGTGACACTTGTGTTTATTTCAATCCTGATTGCTGTGCCTGCGGGATGGTATATTGTAAAGAAGCTTCTTCAGCAGTTCGCATACAGGATCGATGTTGACCTGGTCGTATTTCTGGCGATTGCGGCAGGTGCAATCCTGATTGCATTTGCAACAGTGAGTTTCCAGGCATGGAAAGCCACCGGCATCAATCCTGCAGTCGCCTTAAAAGTAGAATAAATTACTAACGTTTAATGATGCTACAAACATTCCGCTCCTATGGTGCTCTGCTCTCCTTCACTTCCAAAGTATACCTGGTTATTTTCCTAATATCAGATTGGCGAAATGCAGAGCCGCGTAGCGGCGGAATGTTACTGTTAAATTTTACATTCCGCTCCTACGAAGCTCAAAAACTGATAAAAACCCTCATTATTGCTACAAACATTCCGCTCCTATGGTGCTCTGCTCTCCTTCACTTCCAAAGAATACCTGGTTATTTTCCTAATATCAGATTGGTGAAATGCAGAGCTGCGTAGCGGCGGAATGTTTGTAGCTATCGAATAATTGGAGAGGTCGTAGAGCTGCGTAGCGGCGGAATGTTATGGATTTCTGTTAAATTCTACATTCCGCTCCTACGGAGCTCGAAAACTGATAA
>DATGWQ010000026.1:0-3708 GCA_035299385.1 Bacteroidales bacterium
TCGATGCCTTCAGCCGACATGGCCTTAACGTAAGCCTGGTCGGGTGTGAAGACAAATGTTCCTTCACCCTTGTCGTTTTGAGTGTTGCCTGTCATCTCTATGTTCCCGGCTTCCCTTACCAGCGAGAATTTAACATCGGCGCCGTTCGTATAGCCTTTAAGCTCCTGTTTTGAGATTGTTTCGGTCATTGACATATGGCCATTCCCGTCGTCATCCCTCGATGAAAAGTAAAATTCAAGGCCCTTTTCCCCCGGGCTTAACTCCCATCTTCCGCGGATGGTCCCCTGGGCATACGCCGATGCTGCAACAGAGAACAGGAATAACAATGCGATGCTTAGCTTTTTCATGTTGTTTGATTTAAATGAACTTTTTGAATAATAACCTGCAGAATTGCCGCAGGTTACAAAAAGCTCACCTTTTTTTAAGGGTTATTTTGCCGCTGTAGGTCTTCAGGACAAAATCGCCGTTGCCGTTATTTATCGAGCCGGTTGTCCAGTCCTCGAGGGAATACACTGCAGTGTTGCCTGCCTGGTGCATTAAAGGCTTCCTGTTAACAGGCCTGATATCGAAGTCAGAATAGATCTCGCCTTTGTCACTTTTCATCTTTAGATTCGCGTTCACCGTTGCCGGTAACGCAAGCGTTATGTTCCCTTCGAAGGATGTGAACATCATGGGGGCGCCCGGCTTCACTTCACGGAACGAAGCGGTTATATCGCCGTAAACCGAGCTGAGGATTGCCGATCCCCCCGCGTTCTCAAGGGTTACATTGCCGTTGCTGTTCGTCGCTTCAATGTTTCCCGACACATTCAGCACGTCGATGTTACCGTTGTCGAGTGATTTGATCTTGAGTGAAAACACCGACGGCATCTTGATATCGAAGTCGACTGTTTTGCCGTACGAGCTGGTAAGAAGAAGCACATTGCTCCCGTTCACTTCGGCCCTTATGTCGAAGGTGTTCTGCTCTATCCTGCGCAGGCCCGGGGCAGCTTTTTCATCCTGCCCGGGGAACCTGGGTGTGGCATTCACCACGATAAGGTCGCCGTCGTAGCCTGTTATCTTAACGGAACCTTTCGGGTTCTCAAAGATAAAGGATCGTTCTTCGCTCCCCTGCGGGGGATTGATTATAAGTTGCTCATTCTGGGCCGACAGTGTTGTGAAGCAGCTCAGCAGAAAGGGCAGCAAAAGTAATCCTGGCCTCATAGCTCTATAATAAAGTACCGAGAGCATCTTCCATGCTCTTCCTTACACTGTAGTTTAGCCCTGGTTCGTCGAGAAGCCTCCGGAATTCCGGCACGGCCCTTTTCTCGCTGAGGGCTGTCATTATCTCCACCATCCTCAGCTGGATCAGGGGCGATGTTTGTTTCGGGATCGAAGCAACAAGCTGTTCGCGCACTTCGTCACTGCCGGAATATTTCAGCAGCGCCTCGAGGGCGAGCAGCCTTACATTGTCATTTTCATCGCTGTCGAGGACCCTGAAAAGGTTCCGGATCATGTTGTCTGTGGGCTGATCGAGCTCTTTTATCATGTTAACAGCTTTTATTCTCTCTGAAGCCGGGTCCTGGCTCAGCATGGTAAGGGCGAGTGTCTCCCTGAGATCCCTCACTTCGTCCGAAAGGCCTGTTATCGTTTTGCGGCTGTAGGATGAAGCTTCAAACCATGAAGCCGAGAACCATCCGAGGATGAACAATGCAATCCCGGCGGCGGCAAGCATCCATGCACGGTTATTTTTAAAAGCGGAGGAGGTCCTGTGTTCCTGTCTCTGCTGCCGGGAGCTTTCATTTTCGAGCATCGAATAAAACCTCTGATCCATTCTTTCGCCGGGCTCGCCGGTAAAGATATTGTCGATGTCGTCAATGGTCTCCTTTATGGCTTTCGCCTCTTCCGGGGGGATGCCTTCCCTTTGCAGGGCTTTGATGATCTCCTTCTCCTCTTCATTCTTTTTCTTCATATCTGCATTTTTCCAGTTTTTTAAAGATCTCCCTCAATTTACGTATCGCCCTGAACAGGCGCACCTTTACGTTACCTTCTGATATGCCTAGTATTTCAGCCACATCGGCATACAGCAGGCAGTCGATCTTGCACAGTATCACGAGCTCCCGTTCCCCGGCTTCGAGCATTGCCATGGCCTTCTTAAGGGTTTCGAGATTTTCATTCTTTTCATCGGTTTCGTCTTTGTCGTCGTAACAGGGCGGAACAGCCTGCAGCAGGTCCGGCCGGTATTCGATAATGCTCCGGGCCGGCTTATGCTGATCGAGGCAGACATTATGTGCAATGCTGAAAAGCCAGCTTGCAAAGCTGCCCTGCCGCCTGAAAGTCGACCTGTACTTGATAGCCCGGTAAAAAACCGTATGCACCAGATCTTCGCTTGTATGAATGTTCCCGAGTGTAACCTTAAGGAAATACAAATACAGGGGCCTCTTGTATTTTTCATACAGCGTTCCCATCGCGCCCAGGTCGCCGGCGGTCACAAGCGACATTATGGCATTGTCATCCAAAGGTCAACTTTTGAATAAGTACTCCGTATATGCTGTTAGGTTACAATCAAGGCTGAAATTTTTTGACAACCGTCGCTCAGCAGGGTATTGTAAAACTGAATGTGGCTCCTTTACCCGGCTCGGATTTCACCGTTATGGTCCCTCCATGTCTTTCCACTATTCTTTTGCAGATAGCCAGGCCTACTCCCGTACCTTCATATTCATCCTTGTGGTGCAAACGCTTGAATATCTTAAATATCCTGTCAAAATAAACAGGATCGATACCAATTCCTTCATCCTTAACTGAAATAACATGGCAACCGTTGCCTGTCTCAGCCGAGACAAATATCCTCGGCTCGCCGGCGCTGAATTTAATGCTGTTCGAGACCAGGTTCTGCAAGAGCTGTATCATCTGGTTCCTGTCTGCACTGACAACAGGCAACCTGCCGGCGCTTACCGAAGCCTGGCGTTCACTGATCGTTAAGGACAGGTTCTGCATGACTATTTCCAGGATCTCCTGCAGGTCTGTCCTGGAAAAAGCCTCTCCTTTCGTGTTTACGCGGGAATATGAAAGCAGATCGTTGAGGAGATCGTACATCCGCCTGGCCCCGTTCACTGCATATTCAATGTATTCCCTGGCCCTGTCGTCAAGCTTCTCACCATATTGCATCGCAAGCAGCTGCGTAAAGCTTGAGACCATCCTTAACGGCTCCTGCAGGTCGTGCGAGGCTATGTATGCAAAATCTTCAAGCTCTTTATTCGATCTGAGCAACTCTTTATTCAGCTTTGATATCACCATGTCTGTTCTTTCACAGAATTCAGTCAGGTCGAATGCAACTCCCGACAGTATCGCAGGATCGCCGTTGCAGCTGCCGATCATCATTGCCCGTACGCTTACAGTCCGTGGTTTCCCGTTTCCCCGGTTGATCCTGAAAAGGGTTTCAAGAGGCAATTTTCTCCTTTCGCAATCACTCACGGCAGTTTTGAAATGAGCCAGGTCTTCCTCGAATATCATACCCTGAAGGTCGCTGAAAGTCCTTTTGCCGCCTCCCGGGTCCAGGCCAAACATTTCAGCTGCCCTGTGGTCAGTTGCCAGTTCATCTGTCTCCATGTTCCACTCCCAGATGCCTATGCTGCCATTTTCAAGGGCCATTGAAAGCTTCCGCCTTGAACTGAGCAGCTCCGCTTCAGCTTGCTTGATTTCCGTTATGTCCTGTATCATCCCCATTGACCT
>DATGWQ010000027.1:0-31133 GCA_035299385.1 Bacteroidales bacterium
TCTCACCTCAACCTCCACCCATACGGGAAGATGGTCTGATGCAACCGGCTCCTGCTCGACAAGGGTCCTGGTCGTTACGAAGGTCCTGTCCGGAGTCTTAAAAGCAAGAATATAGTCAATGCATTTGGACGGATTGTTCGAGGGTATTGTAGGTGAAGTAGTTTTGTTAAGTATGTTCCAGTAATACCCTATATTCTTTATCACAGTTGATTCCGGTACGGCATTGAGATCTCCCGCCATAAACACGGGTTTCGTCTGATCTTTGAAATAGTTGTTTACGATATTTGAAGAAGCGAGTCTGTCTTCCTCAGTCAGTGAGAAATGCGTGCATGCCAGTATGAATTTGTCCATCTCGACAATAAGAAGACTCCGGGGCTCTTCCCTGCCCGGTAATGGGATTCGCTTCCAGCTTACGGGCTTTCCCTTCGACAAAACGCCAACTCCATATTTCCCTCCCTGGTAATCTATCGATGCGCCATAGGTCGGAAACATCCCTGTAAGCCTGGCGAGCTCATTAAGAACTACAACTCCTTTGCTGCGTTGTGTCGCACTGTCGAGTTCCTGCACTGCAACTATGTCAGCGTTGGCTCGCTTTATGACGTTTGCCACTCTCGCATAATCCACAACTCCATCCATTCCTATGCAGTTCTTGATGTTGTAGCTGAGGATCTTTACATGCAGGGCATTGCTGTCAGGCTCAGTCTTTGATTTTTCACATGTTGCTGAAACTGTAAGCAATGCGATAAATATTGTGGCAAATATCAGTGATCTGTTTTTCATAATATGTTTTATTAATAAAGGGCCTGAAGGATTAATCCTTCAAGCCCATATTCAATTAATTATAATGTGCTACCAGCCCGGATTCTGCTTCAGATTCGGATTGGTAATCAGATCGGTTGCAGGAATGGGATAATAGTACATTTTGTCTTCCCATTTTCTTTTTATGTTGTTCATCCAGGTAAGCTCTCCCGAGGTTCCGTTTTTCAGCTGTTGCGGATTTACCTTGCCGCTTACCGTCGGTGATACATCCACATATGTCACACCCGAAACTGCCGGAGATGGTTTTGTACCCTGGTAAAATGCGACATCCATCAAGCCGTCTTCATTTAGGTCCATCGGGGTAACCAGTACTGGTACATAGAATCCGTTCCATTCCATGTTCATAAGCTCTCCTCTCTTCCAGCGGAGGAGATCTGAGAACCTGAAGCCCTCAAGCGAAAGCTCAATGCCTCTTTCCCTTCTGACCTCCAGGACTACCGGATCTGTTATGTCGGGAAAATAGTTCTGGATCAGATAGGGATCAGCAACCGTCGGTTTTGTCGCAAGGCCGCCTGTTATTCCGCCACGTGCCCTGAGAGCACCTATAGTCGAAGCCCATTCTGCGTCGGTCATAGTTCCAAGCTCTGCTTTTGCCTCAGCATAGTTGAGCAAAACTTCAGGATACCTGAAAACGGAAATGGAATTGGTATTAAGCCTTTCAGAATCGTAATACATATCATCCAGGGTCCACTTGATGGGCTGATAACCTGTAAAAGTATAGGAAAATACGGGTGGTGCTGCAACTGGTGTCCCGCCGATAATCCTTTTATAATCTCCCAGCCTTATTGTTTGTTTCAGCCTGAGGTCCCTGTTTTTAACTTCATCTTTGAACAGCATAGTCTGCCAGCCCGGGTTATTTGTGAAAGGGGTGCCGTCGATGTTAAGGTAAGTATTGATGAATGTCCTTACGAAGCTTGCCTTGTCACCGTATGTACCGCTTGTCCAGTACCAGTTCGCGTCATTGAGTATCTTAAGGCTGATGTCTGAGACAGCCGAGAGCATCACTTCATTTGCTACCGGGGCATCGCTTGTGAATACCAGCCTGTATGATTTCCCCAGGCCCCCGGTCGTGTTGACTGAGAATTTTTTGGCATCCATCACATATTTCGCGGCTGATGCTGCATCCTCAAGCCATGTCGATGCTGAATTCTGAAGATTCAGCTCAGTATGATATTTCCTGAATGTTCCTTCAAAAAGGCATACTCTCGATTTCAGTGCATAAGCCACATATCTGGTTATCGACGTCCGCGTAGGATCTTCCAGTCTTGAAATGTTCTCACACGCATAATTCAAATCAGCAAGTACGGAATCCATAACCAGGGTGCGAGGGTCTCTTCCACCATAAAGAATAGTGGTGTCCGCCACGTCGAGGGGCTTGCCTACCCATGGAACATTTCCGAACCTTTTCACTTTCTCAAAATAAAAATAAGCCCTGAAGAATCTTGCAATACCCGTGTAGTTGTTTCTCACGGCAGCAGGAATAGCGGGATTATTATTATTCACAATGAAGTAGTTCAGATTTCTCAAATCTGTCCAGGACCATCCCGAACTCAATGTCGGTGCAAATGCATTTTCCTGGACATAGGTGGGAACGGCTTTGACGGCAAGATAATCCGACATTGCATCCAGGCTGGTTGTACGGCCGGGAAGTATTGTAAAGAAAGAATTCACATAGAGCCTGAGCCCGTCTTCACTCCCGAAGACTGCAGCCTTGGATGCGCTCGATAAAGGGGTTTGGTCCAGCTCCTTCTCGCATCCCGATAAAAGGAGAGCAAGGATTACAAACCAGAAATATTGTTTTTTCATAGTGCCTGATTTTTATAGTCCGATAGTTATACCAAATGTAAAGCTCTTCAGCAGAGGATAATTAAATCCGTCTGCACCTGATCCGGGCCTGATGACCTGGTCCCTTGGACCTATGTTGCCGACATCCATGTGGCCTCTTCCTATTACCTTGTAAAGAGGTGAATATGACCACAGGTCTTCACCTGAGAAATAGACCCTGAGGTTCGAAACACCTATTTTGGAAATAAGGTTTTGAGGAAGGTTGTATCCGATCTGTATATTCTTGAGCCTAATATACGCCACATTCTGAAGGTATTTTGTCTGGGGGACGCCGAGCTCCCTCGCGGTGTTACTCGATGCAGCCCTTGACATTGTTCTTGGCAGGTATGCATTTGGATTTTCAGGGGTCCACATGTTTCCGAGATGCCATAGCGGAATATTATTGTACGGACGGTTATACTGCCCCCAGAAATACTCGCTTTCGATGCTTGGATACCAATCCTGCTTTCCTACACCCTGGAAGAACAGGGAAAGGAATATGTTGTTCCAGTCAAAATCGGTGTTTATTCCGTAAGTATACCTTGGAAGGCTGTTGCCGATTATTTTCCTGTCACCCGTATCGCCAACCCTGTTGGTTCCGATATTTATATAACCATCGCCATTGAGATCTTTGAATTTGATGTCGCCGGCATACCATATGCCTGAAGGGGCAGCCCTCATCTGCGGACTCTGTTTTGCATGATTTGCCACATCCTCATCGTTCAGGAAAAAGCCTTCTGTCTCATAGCCCCATATTTCTCCGATTGTCTGTTCAACATAGTAATCACCCAGAAGCTTATTGGGATTGTTGTACCTGACAATTTCAGACGTGTTGTCTGCCATGGTGAACCTTACATTGTAATTAAACGGCTTTGTAGCAACGTTGAAATTATCCCTCCATGTCAGTGATGATTCCCATCCTTTTGTCCGGAGGTCGGCATAGTTGCCTTTGGGAGGGGTTGCCCCGAACAAAGCAGGCAGCGTCTTGCCTATCGTGAACATGTTGGTTGTATTCCTCACATAATAGTCGCCCGTAAATTTCAACTTGTCGTTAAGCATCGAGAAGTCAAGGCCGAAATTGGTCGTGGTTGATGTTTCCCACGTGATATTGTCGGGAAGGACTGCCGGATTTTTCGTCAGCTGCGGAAGTTGGCCTTCGATTATGTACCCCGACTGGCTTATGGAGAATTGTTCCTGGTAAATGTATGAGGTTACATTACCGTTGCCGAGTGAACCATAAGATGCCCTTAGCTTAAGATCAGAGAGTATCTTGGTTGGAACCTTCCAGAAAGGTTCCTTGGATATACGCCAGCCGCCCGATATTGAAGGGAAGAAAGCGAACCTCTGGTTTGACGGGAATTTTGAGGATCCGTCATAACGTGCATTCACCTCAACGAGATACCTGTCTTTGAATGCATAATTCAACCTTGAAAAGCCTCCCATCACAGCCCATTTTTCATAACCGCCGCCTGTTGTTATAGCCTGCCCGAGCGCGAGGCTGATGTCTTCGGTATTCGGGAAGATCAGTCCGTTCCTTGTAACAAGAATCCTGTTATAGGTGGATTCTTCATAGTTGTAACCGGCCATGAATTTTAAGTAATGAGCATCATTGAATGTATTCTCATATTCGCCGTACAGGTTGGATGAGAGATACTGGGTTTTCTGCCAGTTGTTGCTAAGGTCGTTTGTTGCCGTTCCCACGTAAAGAATGACCTCCGGTTTGCTGCTGTAGGGAACGGGAACTCTTCTTGTTTCGTTGTCGTTGTTGTCTTTCCTAATTGTGAAATCACCTTTAATCCTGAATTTGTTATCGAAAAATCTGGTCGTAAAACTACTGGTGTTCCTGAAAGACGACTTTTTCATGTCGATACCGTTCTTGCCGTACCAGAAGTCACCAACACTGTAAACTGCTCCCGTGGTAAGAGTGCCGTCCGGGTTGAACATCGGAGAATGCGGATGTGTGTCGACGCCAATGATATTCCAGATGTCAACTGCACCTTCTCCCACTGTGAACGGATTATAGTACGACATTTCCGAGTAATCAGTGTTGTTTTCAAGCATCAGCCAAGGAAGAACCTGTATCGAACCCTTCCCCCTGAGATTATACATCGAATAATCATCAGAGTTGTACCTGAATATCCCCGGTTGGCTCAGGAGCCTTCCTGATATCATATACGCTGTTTTTTCACCGCTCCCTGAAACAGTAAGGTTGTTATCAGCTGCATGAGTGGTGTTCTTGTACATAAGCTTGTACCAGTCAGTATTCCCATAGTAAACATATTCACCCGTTACCGGGTCCACCTCCACTTCATTGTAGGGCTGTCCCGAATCAACCCTGCGCTTGAACTCGTCGAGATAAGCCTGTGAGAATTTGGTTTCCTTGTTTACGTTCTGCGGGAAGGAACCATCGCCATTGACAAAAGATTCAGCAAACATTTTAAGGAAGGTATATCCGTCTGTTACAAAGTCGGGAACGGCAAGCGGAGCCTTGATCGAATAGTTTGATGAGAAAGTCACATTGGTTTTCCCTTTTTCCGGGTTCTTGGTCGTTATCAGGACAACACCGAATGCGCCCCTTGCGCCATAAATCGATGCTGAAGCAGCGTCCTTCAGGATCGAAACGCTTGCAATATCGTTCGGGTTCAGAAGGCTTGGATCCCCTTCGACACCATCGATCAGGATGAGCGCGCTACCTCCCTGTCCGATCGAAGTGGTACCCCTGATATTGAAGCTGGGGGCCTGTATTGGCTTACCGTCAAGAAGATTAATGTTCAGGTTCGGCAATACTCCTTTAAGACCCTGTGTAAGGTTTGGCACCGACCGGTTCTCGAGAGTTTCGTTTGTAACCTGGTCGACGGCTGCAGTAAGGTTAAGCTTTTTCTGGGTGCCGTATCCGACCACGACTACTTCTTCAAGTCCCAGGACATTTTCCTTTAGTGTTACATTTATAACACTCTTGTTTCCCGCCGTGATTTCGGCAGCATTGTACCCGACAAATGAGATAACCAGAACTGCGCTGGCATCCGGTACATCTATCGAATACTTTCCACCGGTATCAGTCAGGACACCTGTGCTGGTTCCTTTAACCTGAACCGTCGCCCCAGTCAGGGGATTTCCGTTGGAATCCGTGACGGTCCCTCTCACAGTCAATTTCTGGGCATTGACAATAGCCGATGCCAGAAATAACAGTAATACAAGTATTTTCTTCATACTCTTCATGTTTGTTTATATTTGCTGATTCATATAAAATTATCAGCTTTTTGTTATCGATTTTCAGCATTATGTCAGGCAGTTCGTGTTTTAACATTTTTTAACATTCTGTGCAGGCGATGAAGTAATGAGGCTTTTTATCTACATTTGCTGAACCTTAAGACAGTAAATGAAGAGTATTGTAATAGCCTTATTTCTTTTCCATTCATGCCTTGTTTCTCCCGGCCAGGAGAAGATCCCTGTTTTCAAGTCCGGAACCGAAGGTTATAAGAGTTTTCGCATTCCGGCCATAATCCGTATCCCTGGTGGCAATCTTCTTGCTTTCTGTGAAGGAAGAGTGGACGGTTCTGCTGACTTCGGCAATATTGATATTGTTATGAAACGAAGCTCCGACAATGGGAAAACATGGGGCGCTCTGCAGGTAGTTGCCGAGATGGATTCATTGCAGGCCGGAAACCCTGCACCTGTTGTGAACCTCACAGATCCTGCATACCCTGACGGAAGAATTTTCCTGTTCTATAATTCAGGAAATAATCATGAGAGTGAAGTCAGAAAAGGGAATGGCCTGAGAGAGGTATGGTATAAAACTTCGGTTGACAGAGGACTAACCTGGAGCAACCCGGTCAACATTACTGCACAGGTGCACAGGCCGAAACAGCCTGACCTGAATCCGTCATACAACTTTCCCGAAGATTGGAGGAGCTTTGCAAATACCCCTGGCCATGCAATGCAGTTTCAGACAGGCAGATTCAGGGGAAGGATCTTTGTGGCAGCCAACCATTCGGCAGGCGACCCACAGAAACAATATGCGGATTACACTGCTTTCGGGTACTATACCGACGATCACGGGAAAACATTCCATATAAGTGAGGATGTGAGTATCCCCGGAAGCAATGAGTCAACAGCTGCAGAATTGAGCAATAACCGGTTAATGATGAACAGCCGTAACCAGAAAGGCGATATCAGGGCACGAATTATCTCGGTCAGCGCTGATGGCGGCACTTCTTGGGATACAACCTATTTTGATAAAACTTTGATTGATCCTGTATGTGAAGGAAGTATCCTTAACATTGGTAAAAACATGATTGCTTTCTCCAATGCTGCTGATGTAAACAGGCGCGACAACCTCACGCTCCGGATCAGCTCTGATGAAGGAAAGACATGGAAAAAGAATATCATAGTCGACAGCAGCACTGATGGAAAAACAAAAAACTTCACGGCCTATTCCGATATTGTGCCTCTTTCCCCGAGAACAATAGGTGTATTATATGAAAGGGATGGCTATAAAGAAATTGTTTTCTCTGTCGTAAAGTGGAAATGATTAATCACCAAAGGTCCTGGATCTGGGTCTTGCCTGGTTAGCTTTGATCCGGTCAGCTATTTAGCCAAAATGCAATGAAAAATATAAATTTCGCTGATAAATGGTTGTTCTGTCAACGATTTGGATTCAATTGATTACTGCTCAATAAACATAATGCAAATTCCCTTGAATTATTTATGCCCGCATGTTTATTTATACATTGTTTAGAATACATGAAAAGACTCCCGACCGGCTAGTTTCATATATAATGGAATATTAACGAGATATGTTATACCCGGATTGAAATCTTATTTGATACTATCCTTAGAAATGCGTGTAATATACCTGATGTTCAATTATTCACAGAAACAAACCTTCTCATAGGATGTTAATGTTGCTATTTTCAACTAATCGTCCAATTAAAAACTAATTTCTAATTCATTATGAGAAAGTTTACAACTTTAGCCATCCTCGTCATGTCCTTTGCCCGGCTAAGTGCACAGGCAGGACAGTCGAGCAGCTCATCAAAATCTGATGAGGAAAAACAGTATTCGATCCCTTTAATAGGGTCGGTTGCTCCGACTTTCACTGCAGAGTCGACAAATGGCCCAATTGTTTTTCCTGATGACTTCGGTAAGAGTTGGAAAATCTTACTTAGTCATCCACAGGATTTCACCCCTGTCTGTTCTTCTGAGATTATGGAACTCGCAAATCATCAGGAAGAATTCGATGAAATTGGAGCAAAGCTAATTGTCTTATCGTCGGATGCGCTCTCCTCACACCAGGACTGGAAAAATGCACTCGAGGAATTGAATTACAAAGGGAAACCTATCGAAAAAATCAGATTCCCCATGGTTGATGACGAAACCAGAAACGCTTCAAAGTTATATGGAATGATGCATCCACTATCAAATTCAACCAGGGATGTGAGAGGTGTTTTTGTTTTAGATCCGGATAATATAGTGCAGGCAATTTACTTCTATCCTATGGGTGTTGGTCGTAGTACGGATGAACTTCTCAGGCTGGTCAAAGCATTACAGGCTACTCATTCCGGCAATATGCTTGCTCCTGCCAACTGGCAACAGGGAAATGACCTCCTTGTCCGTGTTCCTCCAAGTGTAACAGAGACTCGGAGTCAAATCGAAAATGACGGTTTTTATCAGCTCGCCTGGTTCATGTGGTATAAGAAAAGATAATCCACCCTGCTAAAAAGAGCCCGCTTTCAAAGGGCTTTTTTTTATTTATTTCTGAGAATGCAATCCCGGCAGGAACCGTTCAACATGATACTGGTGTCGCATTTTGTTTAAATTTGTACAAAACTGAGATTATGATATCACATGAGATAGATTTTAAAATATTTGGCGACGACATCCAGTTCGTCGAGATTGAGCTCGATCCGCGCGAAACGGTCATTGCGGAAGCAGGTGCGATGGTCTACATGGAAGATGGAATAACTTACGAAGCGATGATGGGTGACGGTTCAAGGCCTAACCAGGGAGTAATGGGGAAATTATTTGAAGCAGGATCGCGCATTCTCACCGGGGAATCTCTTTTCATAACGCATTTCACAAATAATGGTTATGGTAAAAAGAGGATCGCCTTTGCTGCTCCCTATCCCGGGACAATTATTCCCATCGATCTAAA
Organism: Bacteroidales bacterium; assembly: GCA_035299385.1. Taxonomy (GTDB): domain Bacteria; phylum Bacteroidota; class Bacteroidia; order Bacteroidales; family VadinHA17; genus LD21. The sequence continues at coordinate 8,798 of DATGWQ010000027.1, forward strand.
CCAGGTCAGGAACACGCTGGTCGTACAAAAAGACGGCTTTCTCTGTGCCGCTTTCGGAACAAGACTCTCGATTTTGCTTAATAAGAAGTTCGGATCAGGCCTCTTCGGCGGCGAAGGTTTTATCTTCCAGAAGCTTGAAGGTGACGGGAAAGCCTTCATTCATGCCGGCGGGACAGTTATTGAAAAACAGCTTAATAACGAGCTATTGCGGATCGATACAGGCTGCGTCGTCGCATTTGAACCCACCCTCGATTTCGACATTGAAACAGCCGGCAGCCTTAAATCTATGGTTTTCGGAGGTGAAGGCTTGTTCCTTGCCACAATGCGCGGAACAGGTAAAGTATGGCTGCAATCCATGCCTATCCGCAAGCTGGTAAGGGCCCTTTCTCCATTCGGCCGTAACCGGGGCAAGGAAGGTGGTGCATTGCTTGGCGGTTTGTTTGAAAAGCTTTAAAGCCTGAAAACAGAATGTGACTACTCTTCAATAGTTTTTATCAGCTTCCCTGAAGGAATGTTATCTTTCAGCTCGAGGTTGTTCAGCAAGGCTATATCTTTCAGCTTATCCTGCGGAACACCGAGACTTGCCAGAACCTGCGAAACCGAACCGCCTGTCCTTGCAGTTTTTACAACGACTTTTTTTGGCCGGACATTGATCTTAGCCGGATCGTTCATCGGTGCAAAGCTTGTTAGTGTGGATTCAATCAAAGGCTGATATGATTTGAAATCTTTTGCAGTTGTGACCCCATGAAAGACATAGATGTTCCCTCCATAATTAATATAGAAGGAAAGTACCTCATTGGGTTCCTGCTGCTGACCCGTTCCCTGGTCCTGCTGAACCTGCTGGGAAAGAACGGCCAGTGCAGGCAGTCCGTTGACCTTTACACTCTTGCTGTCCGATGCCTTTAGGTTGTACTGCTGCATAGTTGCCTGTGCAGCTTCTTCGAGCGACTTTTGCTGTGCCAGGGTGAATACTATCAAAGCCCTTCCATCCTTAGGTGCCGTTGTCACCTGGGTTGGTGAATTCTGTATCTGCCAGCCGGAAGGATAGGTGAATTTGAACTTCAGCTCGGGATGGTAGAAAACATTCTTTTCAGTATATCCCTGCCGCGGGTCTTCACCGTACACCATGCCATCTATCATTTTCAGGTAACTGTCGCTGTTAACTTTCCAGTCTGAACGCTTAAGGCTGTCCTTCCAGAATTCCGTGAGCTTATGGACCGTTCTGTTCCTGTCTATCGGATCAGGGTGGGTTGAAAGGAATGTCGGAATGCCTCCTTTCTCTTCCTGCGGATCCATTTTGTTTATCACATTGAAAAAATCAGCCATGCGGTCACCGTCATAACCTACGAGAGACATGTACTGAACACCCAGCCTGTCGGCTTCACGCTCATCGTCGCGGCTGAATTTAAGAAAGAGCAGCTGCATGGCCTGCATTGCTTCTTTCCCGTACTGTGCAACCTTGTCCGATGCCATCATCCCACCAATGAGCAGTAGTTGTCCCAGTTGAGCCTTGCTTTGCTGGCTGGCTGAATGCCGGGCTATCACATGACCCATTTCATGCCCAAGTACCCCGGTAAGTTCAGCTTCACTGTTAAAATGCGTCAGGATGCCTCGTGTGAAATAGACATATCCTCCCGGAACGGCAAATGCATTGACCACAGGAGAATCAAGGATCCTCACATGCCATTCGATATTTGGCCTTTGCGAAATCTTTGCTATCTGGGCAGCTTCCTGGTTGATGAAAGCCAGAACGGCATCATTCTTATACTCTCCAAAGGAAGCCACGATCTGTGGATCAGCTTCCTTCCCCATCTGCATCTCCTGCGCCTCAGAGATCAGCATCACCTGGCGTTTCCCCGTTACAGGATTTACAGCGCAGGTTGTAAAGAAGACAGCCAGAGCTGTAAGAAGTGATATTCTTATTAGGATCAGCTTTTTCATATTTGAATGCTTTGTTTAATACAAAACAAAAAAAAGTGATCCTGGTTGATTTTTTAGCAAGAAATCAGATTGCAGAACTCCCTGATATCAATTCAGAAAGATCATGAGAAGTCAAAACCGGAAACATATGCAGGAGCATTATAGAAAAACTCCTTTTCAAGGTCATTGAAGTTTATGAAGCGGGCATACACAAGGCCGGGTTTTGCATTCAGCATCCTGTTGAGGGCTCCCATTTTTACATCGGTCCTGAGCTTTTCATAAAGGATGCTTCTGTCATCGAGCCAGGTAAGACCTGTGTTAAAACCTTCAAGTGCACAGGCTGTTTCGAACAGCTGAGCTAGAGACCTTTCTCTTCCGGGTTTACAATAAATCGAATCGAAAACAAGATACCTGAATTCCCCCGGGTGAAACAACCTCCTGAAATAAGGCATTTCCGGAAGTACATTCATTATAACCCACCCCCAGATACCCGGCATGTCATAAACTTTGTACAATGAAGGTATGGCATTAACACCGGCTATAATCTCATCTCCCTCCTTAAGAACATAGTAATTGCCTGAAAATGAATATTCAGCACTGAAAAATGAATAATCCCTGTAATAATCAAGCAGCAATTGCCGTATCTTATCTTGTTCCGCTTCAGGCAACCTGTACACCCGCTTATCAGCTTTCGGAGTGAACCTGCTGAACGCGACGGTGAGGAACGATCTTATATATTCATATCCCGCCTGGTGCACAATGTTCTTTGATCTTTCATTCATGCTCTCGACAAATGCATACATTATATGCCTGTCCTGCTCAAACACATCGGGAATTTCGAGAAGATGCGGATGGCTGAATAACTCAAGAGTCCTTTTTTTGAAGGAATCATCACCCTGCTCGGGATGTATGACTGCTTTCTCCCTCTTCCTCCAGTTGATCTCTGACTGGTATACAGACTGGAAGGCAAGGTACCTGATGTATGTCGTAGGGTATTTCAGCGGGCCCTGCCCTGACACCCTGAAACATGCTCCCACAGTACCGGTTATCTTGTTTTTTTTATAGAGTGAAAGAAACCTGATCTGATTTTTATAAGATTTTATTCTTTTTTCAACGTTCTGAAGGGAGAATCTCAATCCGCCTTCCGAACCCTGGACAGCGTGATTCAATATGTCGAGTATACCTTCATCAGCCTCTGATGAAACCCTCACCTCAAGATCGTTCGAACGAAGAAGTGTCCTGTCATTCATATTTACTTTCCTGCATTGTCAAGGCTTCCGAAAACTCTCTGAAGAAGAGGCGTCACACGTGCCGATACTTCCTTTCTGATCTTCAGCTCTTCACCTTCAACTTTGGTAAACATACCCGTGAGGGCCATATTTGTAAGATAATCATCAAGGTTTGTGTTCACCGGTTTAAGGTTTGCAACTTTGCCGGCGATTGAATTTGCAAGCGTGTTCCACCTCGAGGTAAGAGTGTTCCATGAATCTTTTGTCGATATGTTTCCGATCAGCTTCTTTTCCGTTGAAACCTGGATTTTCGGCTTGTAAAGATTGTATAATTGTGCCGACGTGGTGTTTTTCAGGTATGTTGTTGCAGCATTATCGGGACCTTTAAGGATTCCCCAGGCATCAGCAATTGACATATTGGTGATACTGTTGACGAAGATGGGAGCCGCTTCCTTTGCGGCATCCTCAGCAGCGCGGTTTATCCTCAGCACCACGTCCTCGACAAGCTTCTCTCCTCCCGGAAGCCTCGATATGTTATCGACTATTGTCCTGGCTTCGGGAGGGAGGAGTATTTTAACCGCCGCATCCCCGTAGTAGCCGTTTTCGGCTGCCAGCCTCTGTGCAGAATTTTTTGCACCTGTTGTGAGTGCTTCCTTGAGCCCGGCGATCACGTCAGCTTCTGTAAGGGGAACATTGCCGGTAGTCTGAAGAACATTGAGCAGCTCTGCACAGCCTGCAAGAACAAGCATCAAAGCTGCTATGATAAGAATCCGTATTTTCATTGCTGTAAGTTAAAAGATTATGCAAGATACAAAAAAGCTTTAACGCAAAGCACGCAAACTAAAAACGCAAAGGACGCAGAAGTTAATGATCCTCCATTTCTGTGCGTTCTTTGCGAGTTCCTTCGCGTTCTCTGCGTTAAACTTAATTATGGTTCAGGAAGGCATTCGAAATCAGCATATCCTCGGGGTTGGTGATCTTTATATTTTCCCGGTTTCCTTCCACCAGGTTTATTTTAACTCCTGTCTTTTCGACCACCGTTGCATCGTCTGTGAATTCCGGGGAGTACTCCTGCGTGTATGCATTTTTTAAGATCTCCGAATTGAACACCTGTGGCGTCTGCACTAATCTCACATGCAGCCTGTTCAAAGGAGTGCTGACGTCATCAGTCATCAGCCTGAGGGTATCGGAAGGCGGTATTACCGGGATGGCATTGCCCAGCCTGACAGCTGCATCGAAACATCTCTTTATGGTGTCGATGCTCACAAAAGGCCTGACCCCGTCATGAATGGCAACCAGCGATGGAGCCTCGACAAACTCAAGGCCGTTTTTTACAGAATGAAACCGTGTTGGCCCGCCTTTGACCATTGTCTGCGGGACGGTGAACTTGTAACGGGTCTGAAGCTCCATCCAGTGCCTGATCTGGTTTTCAGGGAGCACCGTTATTATCTCGATAGTATCATCAAATGACTTGAATCGTTCTATAGTGTGCATCAGCAGAGGTCTTCCTCCAAGCTCGAGAAACTGCTTCGGAGTTCCGGCTCCCATCCTTTTGCCGCTGCCACCTGCGACAATCACAGCATAAAGCTTCATTTTTTCAGGATTTCCCGGGTTATTCCTTGGTATACAAGAATCTCTTAATACTCCTTTTCGGAGTTTTGACAAATTCTTCCCTGTGTATCCTGAATTTGCTGACATTCATGAAGTCAGGAAGTCTCTCATTCACTTCCTTCTTATATGACTCAAGTATCTCAAGCAGCTGCTCTTCGGTAACATTGTTCTGCTTCATCATTTCAAAATCGGGGTAAACCAGCGCCGTGAGCTTGTTATCCTCTGATATTACAACTGATTCGACAACATAAGGTTTATTGTTGATGACAGCTTCGATTTCCTCCGGGTAGATATTTTTACCTGAAGGGCCAAGGATCATCGATTTACATCTTCCCTTGATATAAATATTACCATCACTGTCAATTATTCCGAGGTCACCGGTGTGCATCCAGCCGTTCTCATCGATAACTTCTGCGGTGGCTTTCTCGTTTTTGTAATAGCCCTGCATTACATTATCACCACGGAGTATTATCTCACCGACCGTGTTCTCAGGATCCGGTGAATCGATTGTGACTTCAAGCGTGTCGACAGCCTTCCCGGAAGCGCCAAGCTTTGTTGTATCCCATGATGAATAGCTTATCAGAGGCCCGCATTCAGTCATTCCATATCCGACGGTGAACGGAAAACCTATCTTCCTGAAAAACTTTTCCGCATCAGGGTTGAATGCTGCGCCACCAATTACGATCTCGTGGAATCTTCCGCCGAAAGTTTCAACAAGCTTATCTTTTATTTTTTTATGAAGGATTGAATTTATTCCGGGAATCGTCAGCAGAACTTTCATTGAGGATTTGCTGATAACCGGTATGATCTGCTTCTTGAAGATCTTCTCAATGACAAGAGGCACAGAAAGGATAAGCCTTGGCTTTATCTCCTTGAATGCCTGTATGACAATCTGGGGTGAAGGTGTCTTGGAAAGAATGGTAATATGGCAACCTATAGTGAACGGAAACAGGAATTCAAACGCGCAGCCGTAAGTATGTGCAAGAGGCAGGAATGAAACAATCGGATCGCCGGGCTTGAGGGGCATGTGGTTCTGGGCATACCTGACGTTTGCCGCAAGACTGTTGTGCGTGATCATAACCCCTTTCGAGAAGCCGGTCGTGCCTGAAGTGTAGCTTATCACCGCGACGTTATCGTTTGAAATACCTGAAAATTTCACATCTTCCTTTTTCAGTGAAGGATATGCTTTAGAGAATTTTTCCTCAAGCACTCCGAACAGGTCCTTTATTTTCAGGCTTACTGCTCTTATCAGCCTGAAATCATCAAGCGAAAATACCGCAGCGATATCAGGCATCCTGGTTATGTCGAGCGATTCGTAAATCTTATCGTCCACAAACAGGAACTTTGAATCAGAATGGATGATTATGTTGGTGAGGTCCTCGGGTTTGAAGTCGGGCAGGATAGGCACAGTCACAGCGCCATAGCTGACAGTGGCAAGGTAAATGACGCACCAGTTCGCGGAATTGCGCCCCACGAGGGCGATCTTATCTCCCTCATTTATTCCTGAATCCCTGAAAAGAAGATGTAGTTTAAGTATCTTTTCAGCGATTTCCTTATAGGTATAACCCTTTTCGCGGTAGTTCGACAGGGCTTCAATATCCCAGTTCTGCCTGATGGTATTTTCAAGGTAGCCGATTAATCTTTCAGGTATCATGGCCAGGTGCTTTGGTTTATCAAATAAAATACATAAGAAGAATGGCGATTATTGAAAGAATATTCACCACTGTAAAAAAGTAATTATAACCATCGCGCTTTTTGCTGAACTGACCCAGCTTCCTTGCGAATATTCCTATTGTAGGGACAAAAAGCACGATAAGAAATGCGAAGAATTCTATTCCCGTGAATACCGTCTCCAGGCCTTCTTTCACGAGAGCGGAAAAATAGATCACGATTAGCAGTATCAAAAGATAGAGCAGGTAGCTGACCTTCAGCATAAGTGTTGAAACCATTCTTCTCTTATGAAGGAGGTGAGGTTTCAGATAGGCATAGGCGAGTGAAAAGACAATTAAAATGAAGACAACTCCCAGGATGTGGTTTAGAATATCACTGAAATTGGGCATATACGAGTATAATTTTAACTCTTCTTCTCTGACCACACCAGCGAGGATGCACCGAGCACTGCAGCATTTTGCGTGCTCAGCTGAGACTCCAGCAGCTTCACTTTCCCTTTATAGATGCTCAGCAGGTTTTCCTCCATGTATTGCTTTGCCGGTTCAAAAATAAGGTCTTTTGCAAGAGCCAGCCCGCCAAAAAGAAATATAGCCTCGGGATTGGTATGGGCCACAACATCCGCAAGCTTGAATCCAAGCATCCTTCCAGTGTGCGTGAATGCCCTCTTGGCTATATAGTCTCCGCGTTTCGCAGCGTCATGAATTATTTCGGCATCGAGCTGTTCGAAGCTGTATTTCCTGAGTTCGCTGGGCTGGTTGCTGTCAGCCATAATTTTCAGAAGAGATCGTTTGAGTCCTGTCGCTGAGACATATGTCTCAAGGCAACCTTTCCTGCCGCAACCACAATCGCGGTTTGAATCACCCGGACGAATTGCGGTATGCCCTATCTCGCCTGCAAAACCGTCATGCCCGTACACAAGCTTCCCGTCTATGACAAACCCGCTGCCAAGCCCTGTCCCAAGAGTGATGACCACGAAATTTTTCATTCCCTTTGCACCGCCGTAGATCATCTCGCCAACAGCTGCTGCATTGGCATCATTTGTTACAATTACAGGCAGGTTAGTATGCTTGTGAAAAACATCCGCAAGAGGAACGATGCCCTTCCACGGAAGCCCTGCCGCATGCTCGATGGTGCCCTTATTTATATTGCCCATGGGCGCACCGATACCATATCCTATGACCTCAAAACCATCGCTTATCTTCTGGCCGGCTACCGATATTTTTTCATACAGGGCAGCAACGAAAACCTCAATCTCATCGTATTCTGTAGTCTTAAGCTTCCCTTCCGCCATTATGTTGCCTTCACGGTCAACGAATCCGAAAACAGTATTCGTTCCTCCCAGATCAACTCCGACAGCAACCTCTTTCTTTGTCATTTTTGTGTTTTTATTTTCAGGAAATTAATGATTGTATATGTAAATATAATATTTTTTGAGGAGTTTTCTTATGATTGGTGTGGTAGAGACAGGTCTGAGACCTGTCTCTACCACCAATTAAACAAGTCTACTCCGGTATATATTCATTCCCGACCTTCCTGGCCCGTGTTGGCTTGTCGAGGTTGATGTTGAGTGAAATTCCGGTTTCGACAAGTATGTTCCAGCCGGCTGTCAGCTGAACGTATTCGGCATATTGTCCGGCATCAGGAATTATGATCGTCGGGAATATGGTTTTTTTCGTCGACACTGCAATAATATTCATACCCACACCCTTAACCAGGCATTCGTTGAACTTATCGAGCTCGGACTGGAAAGGCTCGATCCATATCAGCACCTCGCTCTTATCCATTACCTCCTCGATGCCGTGAACTGCAAATGTCCCCTCCAGGAATGCGGATTTCTTACGGGTGATCTCATTGGTTTTAAGTGCGAGCTCCTCGGCTGCCCCGTTGTTGCGGCCGGCAAAGTAAATAATGCTTGCCTTACGGATAGTGTCTGTTATTTGCGGATCAATCTTCAGAGTGAGAGCTTCTTCAACCTGTTTCGAAAGCTTGTCGAGGCCGTCCATTTTTTCACCTGCGAGATTTCTCAGGAGGGCATCATAAAACAAACCCTGTTCAACTACCGACTTGGTCGCTGCAACTGCATCTTCTTTTCCGCAAGTAAGAACGTGTGTTCTGCCTGCAATCTCACCAAGTTTTGTACCCTGGTTTGCTGTAAGGCCATAGAGTGATTTATGCCCTTTGTTCTTCAGGGCGGTCGCAAGCCTGATAACTTCCTTGGTCTGACCTGAGTTTGAAGCCAGGAAGACTGAATAATCAGAAAGATTATATTCCTCAGCCTGGGTCGAGCCTTCAGTGAGGACAGGAAGGCTGAAATTACTTCTCATTGCGGCGGTGATGGCACGTTTTGCGGGGAAGATCCTGCTGCTGCCTTCACCTGTCAGGAACAGGCCTTTGCTCTTCTTCACATTTGCAGCAAAATCCGCTGCGGCACGCGGATCAAAGGATCTTACGATGGAAGGCGTCTCCATCATTTCCCTGACGAGGGCATATTTGCTGTACTTTTCTTCTTTTAAGTTCATATCTGCTTATCTTTTATTAATAAGAAATTCTGAAAGATCATTCTGAACCTGCGGATCCTTCTGGAATCCTCCGCCAAGATGCTGCCAGTAAACCTCTGCATATTCCACACCCACCAGTTTTCCGTAATTCCTGTTCCCTTCAAGCACAAAACCAAAGAAGTCATCCATCTTGTGCATGTGCCTCATCAGGTCTATCTGGGAAACATGATACCCGAGCATCTTCTTCTTTGTTTCGATTGCTGTCGTGACATCCACATAGAAGTGCGGCGGGGCAATCTGCGATCCCAGCGGATCAGACAGTGTGAGAGGCGAGGTGTGATAGAGAAGAGGTGTTATTCCGAGTGGCTTTTCCTTTACCGGGACAGTATCGAGCGAAGCCACCATTGCTGCGACCTCGACTATGTTGGCAGTGGTCCTGTGATCGCTGTGATAATCCATGGGAAGATGCGTGAAGACGACACCGGCTCTTACCTGCCTGAGAAGCGAAATCACTTTCAGCCTCATTTCCTTCGAATCAAAGAGGAAACCGTCAACACCTCCGAGCATATGATATTCTGCATCGAGAACTGCTGCAGCCTTACGCGCTTCCTCAATTCTCAACTTTGCGGTCTCTTCCATGTTCATGTTGCATCCGCCGAGATCACCGGACGTCATTGTTGCAATTACTATTTTATAGCCTTTATCCTTAAGCAGCTTCAATGCTCCTGCATTCCATGCTTCAGCGTCATCAGGGTGCGCATTGATCGATACTGCAACTTTATTGAATTCTCTTCCCATTTCCTTTTATTTTATTTTTTGACAAATATGTTTTCCAGCCTTACAAAATCAGGAATTTCCCCAACAAGTGGTTTGATGTAGTTGAAGAACTTCTCCGAGACATAATTCCCTTCCTTGTTGAAATACTCCAACGGCATCGGTTTGGCGGATACAGCCACTTCCTTAAGCGGAGCTTTTCCAAAATTAATTTTATAGGGCTTGTCAGAGATGCGGTTGATTGCCACCATCACTCCTGATTCACCATTTTCCGCAAGCCTGACTGCCTCGGCACCGCATTTATATGCTTCATCGAGATCAGTATCTGATGCACGCACAAAATCACTCATGATGAGTGATTCGGTGATCTGGAACTCTCCCCTGAAGCCGAATTCGTCGGCGATAATGCGATGAAGGTTGAGCCCGACACTCGATCCTCCCATTGCACCGAATTCGATATTGTTAAACTTGTCTTTCTTTGTTGCTGCGCTTACCGGCGTTCCGTCTTCATATTTAAGACCTTCACCGCATACGACAGAGACCCATCCGTATTTTTTATAGCATGAATCAACATCAGCAAGAAACTTTTCCCTGCTGAACTTAAATTCCGGCGCATAGATAAGGTGAGGCGCATCGTCCTCATCTTTGCGGGCCAATGCAGTTGCAGCTGCAAGCCAGCCTGCATCCCTTCCAATGGTCTGGTAGATCACAAACTGGTCGACCTTCTGCATGTCGCGTGCAAGTATGCCTGCCTGCATTACATTCAGAATATTAGATTTTGCAGCAGAAGGGAAACCCGGTGTGTGGTCGGTTCCGAAAAGATCGTTATCGACAGTTTTCGGGATACCGACTCCCGTAAGGTCATATTTATTTGCACGGCAATATTCCTCCACCCTGTGGACCGTATCCATCGTATCGTTCCCGCCTATCAGGAAGAAATATCTTATGTCATATTTCTTCAGGACTTCAAGAATCAAGGGAAGGTCTTTTTCCTGCACCTTATGCCTCGATGACCCGAGTGCGGATGATGGAGTGCGGCGAAGTCCTTCAATCACTTTCTTCGACTGCTTTCCAAGATCATACAACCATTCTTTCATTAACCCTTCGATGCCATAGTGCATACCATAGATGTCCCCTATCGATTTCGAGGACTGGGCAGCTTCGATCACTCCTGAAAGGCTGGAGTTTATAACGGATGTCGGTCCGCCCGACTGGCCTATTAATGCGTTGCCTTTTGACATATTTAAAACATTCTATTGATATCTCCTTCAAATCAAAATTCCAAGCCCCCCTAGGGGGTTTGGGGGTTATATAAACTTCACTTCTCCGAAGAACTCCGGCCTGTGATAATCAGGATTCTCCGTAACAACGGCATTCCATGTCACAAAATGAGGAACGGTAAGCATATCACCGCATTTATAAAAATTAGCCCTAAGTGTTTTTCCCTTCAGGCCGGTGACCTTATGATGAAAGAATGCGTCAAACGGAATGGCCACTGTAAGTGTCCAGCTGAATTTGCCTTTTGTCTCAGTTGTTGGCCTGATTCCCGGTTGCGGAAGTCTTCTTATTCGTGAAATGATGGCAGGATCAACCCTGGTGGTATCAGCCCTGCTGTGCCCCGAGCCCATAAGGCAGGTACCAAGCGCGTTGAATTCAAAATTATAGTATATGCCGTCATTTTCAGGTGAAACGAAAAACTCTACACACGAATCCTCGTAAACATTCTGGTTGGATTCTGTTTTTTCCGCCTTGAAATATTCTTCGGTTACGAAGTATTTGATAAAGATCTCATTATCACTGTATGCAATCGAAAAGTCAACATCAGGCATGTACGTAAATCCTTTGTCCTTCCAGTTCAGTGTACTAATCTTATGCCTCTTCCCTGTATCCAATAATTCTGAGATTTTTCCCATTGAAGGAAAATTCTCCTTTAGTCCGGTCTTTTTTGCTTCAGCTGTTTTCATTTATTTTCTTCTGCCGCCAATTGTTATTAAGTGAACACAAATTAAGTCAATTTCATGTTCGATTGTGTTTATCCGAGCTCGTTCCAAGCAAGTGCTGCTGACCCAAGCACTGCTGCATTGTTTTCAGGTATTCCCGACGGAAGAATTTTGCAGGTGCCTTTAAAAATCGGCATTACATTCTTATCAACATACTTGCGTACCGGTTCAAAGAGCATTTCACCTGCCTGGGCAAGCCCTCCGAAAAGGAATACCGCTTCAGGACTTGAGAATATAATAGCATTGATGATCCCGAATCCAAGCATCTCAGCAGTTTCCTCCATGGCTCTTACCGCCACAGGATCTTTCTTCCTGGCCTGCTCGGCGACCATTTTTGATGTCAGCTTCGACGGTGCAATATCGCGGAGGGGACTTGGTTCACGCATCTCACTGAGGAGCTCCAGCACTGTCTTCACCAGTCCCGATGCCGATGCATAAACTTCCAGGCAGCCCTTCCTTCCGCATCCGCACATCCTTCCGCCGCGAACGACAGTGTAGTGCCCCAGCTCGCCCGCAAATGCAGTATGGCCGTATACGACCTTTCCGTCAATCACTATTCCGCTTCCCAATCCGGTGCCAAGGGTAAGGATGATGAAATTTTTCATTCCTTTTGCACCCCCGAAAATCATTTCGCCGAGCGCAGCTGCATTTGCATCGTTGGTCATCGAAACAGGGACATCGATCTCTTTCTTTATCATCGAAGCAAGCGGAACAATACCTTTCCAGGCAAGGTTGGGCGCCAGCTCAATAGTCCCTTTATGATAATTTGCATTGGGAGCCCCTATGCCTATTGCCGAAAGCTCCAGGTCATCTTTCCCGTCTGTGAGCTTTCTTATGGCTGAAGCCAGCGCCGGTACAAAATTCTCTATCAGGGGATAATCGGTGGTTATAAGGCTGCCTTCTGCAACTATATTGCCTGAACGATCAACCAGTCCCAGGACTGTGTTCGTACCGCCGATATCTATTCCTGCTACTACTTCTCTCATATTGAAAGTTTTTAATTATTAATGAAACGCCGGATATTTAACGCTGATTAGACTTCTTTCTTAATTTCTGATTTTTGAAGTTCCACTGCATAAGGTCCCAGTGTTCGTCAGCCACCCAGCCTTCCGGTAAATCAACCTCTTTATAGTATGCCGCAGGCTCGGGCTGCCTTTTTTTGAAATAATCGCCTGTCGTCCATTTCCCGTCCCCGTTCAGATCATTGAATGCACGGATCCTGAAGGTTCCTTTCTCCAACAAGGAAAATACAAGCTTCCCGCTGCTGCCGGGTTTTTCCGAGGCAAGGACCTTGTCTGCCTGGTCAAGAAGCTGAACAACACATGTGCCGCAATTATTCAGTGTCAGGTTAATGCTGCTGTAAGATGCTCTTTCCCTCACCGTAAATCTCGTCCCTGCTGAATCTGATACCACATTATAAATATTTCTGAAAGCAGCCGAATCAGTTATCAGCAGGTATTGTCTCCCTTCGATGAACCTGGAATCAAGCGTCAGCTTTTCAGAATACACTGTATCCCGCCGGAATGTATACGGCACTGTTGTCCTTTGTTTTTCTGCAATCTCATAAAGCCTTATCCGGCTTGTATCTGGATCCCTGAGCGGAGTGGCAGCGGTAAATATGATTTTCTGGCCGGGCTTCATCGTTCCTCCTGAAATATTACTTGTAACCTCCAGCTTTTGTCTCTTCTGACCTCCCCTCGGAGTACGGGGTGCAACATACAGCATCTTGACTGTATCGGTCTTGTATATGTCCTTCCCGAGAGAATCTGTGAAAGGATACTCAACAATACTGCTCAGCGTTTTACGCGAAGAAACCAGGCTGTCGGTAATCCAAACATTAATTGTATCCCTGTACCTTGACTTTTCGATGAAAAACTTACTGTCAGGCACACTGTCAATCCTGAATGAGAAATGCATCGTATCGGGAGGAACCGATAAGATATAGGTGAGCAGCCTTCCCTGTAACAACTGCGGCCTTTCCGTGCTTGCGAGATACCGTGCGGTTTTAGGCCCCTGGAAGAGAATGAGCTTGTAATCCCCTGTCTTCAGAGGAATTTCGGTCTCGTCGCTTCCTGAGGATTTATTGGTCTTATACGTTTTTATAGGAGGAGTTGTCTTAACAGGTGCTTTTTTAACCTGCGGCAATGTTTTAACGGTATCTTTAACCGGAAGGATATAATTTTTTTCCGGTGTGACACTTATTATAGAATCGAGGAATGCGAAAGGCTCCTCGACCCTGTTGTAGTTCTTACTGTTATCCTCATCCTTGAGCGCGAAAAGCCTGTATTTCCCCGGCCTCACATTGTCGATCCTGAAATAACCCGTCTGATCGACGCGGGCAAGATAATCGGGTATTGTCTTTACAACTGCTGTATCGTCGAAGTTGCTGAAGAGCAGCACAGAAGTGCCTTCAGGTACTTCGAGGTCCAGTGCGGTATATACGTTGCCTGTAACAGAAAGCGAATCAATTACCTGTCCTGTCGAAAAGGCAAGCTTGTACCCGTTGAGAACATTCCCTTCATTCAGATCCTTAATGGCGTCCATGAAGTAAAAGGTGTAGGTTGTGCTGTCCCGGAGCTCATCTGTATAATCGACCCTTACGCTTTTTCCCCTCGTATAAACTCTCGGTTTTTGCTTCATGGGCGGAGACACCATGAATTTGTCATTTATGTTGTCGAGAGTAACGTATTCATTAAATTTTATCTCAAGCCTTTTCCCGTGAAAATTGGTCTGACCGTTTACAGGTATGCTTTCGACAACTTCGGGAGGAAACCTGTCACGGGTTCCTCCTGTCGGCGCACTGACTTTTGCGCATGCTGCAATTATCACTGACACAGTGAGGAGGACAAACCATTTAAAATTTTTACTGTTCATATAACAGGTTCCCGGAATGAATTTACAAACTTACATCATTTTTTAATGAATACTTATAAAATAAGAATCCCGTCTACCAGCTCCTTCCAATGAAAACATTCATAACCGGCGCATCAGGCTTTATAGGCACACGGCTTGCAGAAAAACTTGCTGAAGAAGGTCATGACATAACCCTGCTGATCAGGGATAACAAAAAAGCGCGGGGGCTTGCACATGGAAATTTCAGGATCGTGAATGGTGACATATTCGACAATGAGAAAATCATTCCGGCAATGGAAGGGTGTGACTGGGTTTTTCACCTTGCGGCCTATGCCAAACCATTCTCTGCCGATAAGGATCTTCCGTACCGGACAAACACAGAAGGAACAAAGAACATCCTGTCACTCGCTTCCTCTTCAGCAGTAAAGGCAGTTGTTGTCACATCCAGTGCAGGAACGGTGGGATTTTCACGCGATGGCCTCCCGGTAACGGAAGAAACGAACAGGAACATTGATTATCACACAGAATATGAAAGAACCAAATTCCTTGCTGAACAGGCAGCCTTTTCAGCTTCAACAGAAAAAATGAAGGTAGTTGTGGTCAATCCTTCAAGAGTCTTCGGTCCCGGCAGGCTCACGAAAAGTAATTCACTTACAAGAATAATAAAACTCTACGGAGCCGGACGCTGGCGTATCATCCCCGGCGATGGCACAGCTATCGGAAATTATGCCTTTGTGGATGACGTCGTAAACGGTCATATACTGGCAGCAAAATTCGGCAAGGGAGCAAACAGGTATATCCTTGGCGGTGAGAACCTGAGCTTCGATGAATTTTTTAACTGCCTGGCGAAGGTGTATGGCCAAAAAAGAACAATGCTTAAAATCAGTTCCGGGAATCTCAGGAGAATAAACCGGGTTTCCGCCATGTTCCTGGCTGTTGCAGGCAGGCCTCCGATCATAACAGACAGCTGGATAGAAAAATACCTTGAAAACTGGAGCCTGTCGTGCAACAAGGCTGTTGAAAATCTCAATTATTCAATTACACCCTTCAATGAAGCGCTTGAGAAAACAGTCAAATGGCTGAGGTCAGAAAAAAGTTTCTAACTTTGACATTTAAAACCGGTTGATATGCACCTGTCAATAATACCCTGGGACGTTAACCCTGAAATTTTCCGGATAGGCCCTCTTGCAGTACGGTGGTACGGCCTTCTTTTCGCTTCTGCATTCCTGTTTGGATACATCATTATGAACAGGATCTTTAAAAATGAAAACCTGGGTGAAGCTGTCCTCGACAGGCTTACCATCTACATGGCAATAGGAGTTGTTGCCGGTGCCAGGCTCGGACATTGCTTTTTCTACGAACCTTCATATTACCTGCAACATCCTCTGGAGATCCTCGCAATATGGCGCGGGGGACTTGCAAGCCACGGGGCGGCAATCGGGATCCTTATTGCCTTGTGGCTGTTTGTCAGGAAGGAGCACAAAGATTATTTATGGATACTGGACAGGATAGCGATTGTTGTTGCACTCTCCGGTTTCCTGATAAGGATGGGAAACCTCATGAATTCTGAGATATACGGTAACGAGACAACGCTGCCCTGGGGATTTGTTTTCCTGAGGAATCATGAAGTTGCCCCGAAGCATCCGACACAGATCTATGAAGGACTCGCATATCTTTTTATATTCTTTCTGCTATACAGGATTTACTGGTCAAAAAAAGGCGAACATCTCCAGGGATTGCTTATCAGCCTTTTGTGTATCCTCGTTTTCACGGCAAGGTTCTTCATCGAATTCCTCAAGGAGGACCAGGTTGCTTTCGAGGCAAATATGAAACTCAATATGGGGCAGCTTCTGAGTATCCCTTTTGTGCTGCTGGGTATAGCAGGACTGATCTGGAGCATCAGGACAAACAAGCATGCAGTAATTAAAGCAGTGGAAGCAAAGGGAAATAAGGTGAAATAGGATTATTTTCTCACGATTCCATAAAAGAGTACATCGAGGATCGTATTCAGCCTCGCTTCAATGTTTTCTTCCTTCTTCTTCCAGAAAAGAGGCACCTCAAGACCTTTGAGGGTTGTTTGTATCGCCATTGCCGTGTATTCGCTGTTCTGTGCGCTGAAGACTTTTTTCCTTGTACCGTCATAGAGAATGAGCCTGAGTATTGCAAGCTCTTCCCTGTCGTATTTCTCCCTTACTTTTTCGATGAAGTCAAAATGATCCAGGTTCTTATCGAAAATAGCATTGTAATAATTCGATAGTTTTTCGAACGACTTCATTCTCACAAAGACATAGTTCTTCATCTTATACATCGGCGACTCCACTGCTTTTATCGCTTTCGTAAGCGTGCTCCTCAGGATGTTGGCCTCATTCAGGACAACTGCTTCGAAGATCGCTTCCTTGCTGCTGTAATAATAGTAGATCGAGCTCTTTCCCATGCCGAGTGCCTTTGCGATCTCGTCCATGGATGTTTTCCTGAAGCCGTACTTGCTGAATATCAATCCAGCTGTGCCAAGAATTTTTTGCCGGTATTCCTCTTTATCGACCATTATAATATCATTGCCTAACAAAAATAAAAATTTTTTCGAATAAACCGGTCGAAAAGTCCAAATCCACCCTTTGTGGCCTTGGTGTCAACCTTTGTGTCCTTTGTGGTTAAAAGCTTTCTTTTTACTTTTGTCTTTTTAATATTCTTCCCCGCAAATGCTTGTCGGAAATAAAAGATATCAGACCATCTGGCCGGATTACGAGAATCCGGGAATTGTAAAGGTAATTGACCAGACGAAGCTTCCTTTCTCGTTTGAGATCAGGGACCTCCGTTCAGTCGATGATGTCTATAATGCAATCGATGACATGACCGTCAGAGGCGCTCCCCTGATTGGCGCAGCTGCCGCATTCGGGATGTATCTCGCTGCACTGGAGATCACGGGAACGACATCGCCGCGTGAGCACCTCTCAAATGCCGCCGGATACCTGGCTTCATGCCGTCCGACTGCAGTGAACCTGTCGTGGGCTGTAAAACATGTGCTTTCCGAATTGAACAACCCTTCACGCAAAGGTTCCATTCCGGAGAGAGCATTGTCGATTGCACTCGATATCTGTGAAACCGAAAAGGAAAACTGCAGGCAGCTCGGGGAACACGGGCTAAAGCTCATAGAGGAGATAAGCCGTCGCAAAAAAGGCAAACCGGTGAACATCCTCACACACTGCAATGCAGGGTGGCTGGCATGCATCGATTACGGGACTGCCACTGCCCCCATCTACCTGGCTAAGGAGAAAGGAATCGATCTTCACGTCTGGGTGGATGAAACCAGGCCCCGGAACCAGGGATCAAAGCTGACAGCCTGGGAGCTTGGTCAGAATGGAATACCATATACCTTAATAACCGACAACACGGGCGGGCACCTCATGCAGCACGGCATGGCAGACATTGTCATAGTCGGATGCGATCGTGCCACCAGGCGCGGTGATGTGGCAAATAAGATCGGCACCTACCTGAAGGCCCTCGCTGCCTATGATAATAAAATACCCTTTTATGCCGTTCTCCCTTCAACATCAATCGATTTCAGCATCTCTGATGGCCTGAATGAAATTGAAATTGAAGAGCGCGGCTCAGATGAAGTAAAAAGCATTACCGGGTATTCCGACGGAGAGATTAGAACCGTAAGGATTTGTCCCGATGATGCGGAAGCATTAAATTTCGGTTTTGATGTCACCCCTGCAAGGCTGATAACCGGACTGGTAACCGAAAGAGGTATTTGCAGGGCTGATGAACAGGATATTAAAAAGCTGTTCCCGGATAAATTCTGATCAGTATGGAAGGATTTGTTAAGTTCAATTGCCACTGGACCCAGTCGGGACCGGTAATATCTGATGAACAATATGAAATAATCAACTACTGGCGCGACATCCTGTATAACATGGACCTGATCGGTGCTTATGAGAATGGCGTGGGGTTCGGGAACATAAGCATGAGAATCGGGTCCGGCCACCAGTTTATCATTACAGGATCTTCAACAGGTGAAATACCGGAGCTTGAACCCGGTCACTACATCAAGGTGAATTCTTTCAATATCGACGATAATGCGGTTCAGTGCATTGGCCCGCTGAAAGCCTCATCAGAGTCTCTAACCCACGCTGCCATCTACCTGGCCGATCCGGGTGTCAATGCTGTCGTTCATGTCCACAGCATAGACCTCTGGAATGACCTCATTCACAAAGTGCCTACCACCAACCCCGGCATGGATTACGGCACTCCCGGCCTTGCCAATGATATATTAAAGTTGTTCAGGGATTCCGACGTGTATGAAAAAAGAATGATCATAATGGCCGGCGACAGGGCAGGTATTCTCACTTTCGGCCAGGATATGGATGAAGCTGTCAATGTTTTGATGGAGTACCTGAGGAAGTAAAATGCCAAAAATCGGAATCATCGGCGGATCCGGCCTGGAAGATCCGGATATACTCAGGAATCCTGAAAATATTTTCATCCAAACTCCTTACGGAGAATCGTCTTCATCGCTTTTGAAGGGAACAGTTTCCGGCACTGAAGTCGTGCTTCTTTCCCGTCATGGCAGGTCCCACACGATCACTCCCACAATGGTTAATAACAGGGCTAATATATTCTCACTCAAAGAAGCAGGATGCACTCATATCATCGCCACCACGGCATGCGGCAGCCTCAGAGAGGAAATCCGGAGGGGCGACCTTGTTGTACCTGATCAATTCATAGATTTCACGAGGAGAAGACCGCTGACATTCTTTGATGAATTCGAACCCGGAAAAATGAAGCATACCCCGATGGCAGATCCTTTTGACAAACACCTTCGTGAAATAATAATCAGGTCCGCAGTGAGCGAAGGAATTAACATTCATGAACAAGGAACTGTAATCACGATCGAAGGTCCGCGTTTTTCCACACGGGCGGAATCGAAAATGTTCCGGGCATGGGGGGCCGACCTGGTGAATATGTCAATAGCTCCCGAAGCAATACTTGCAAACGAAATCGGAATTCCATATGCTATAATTGCAATGAGCACCGACTACGACAGCTGGAAGGAAGACGAGGAACCGGTTTCATGGGAGGATGTTTTGCATGTTTTCTCAAAAAACGTTAATAAGGTACTGCAGCTGCTTTTAAAGGTTATACCATCTATACCGGATTAACCCCTTGAATGTTAAAATATTATACAGAAATTCGTAAATATATTTTACATTTTCTTATCGTCTCTAAAAATAAAACCCTGATTATATGGTAATTATGTTTGTGGCACATAATTAGGGGAACAAAATGAAACCTGGTTAAGATGACATTGAAGTTTGCTATACGCTCACTCTGGAAAAGACCATTCCTCAATCTTATTAAAGTGATTGGTCTCAGTCTTTCACTGAGTGGTCTCCTTATGATTATTTTATATCTCAAAAATGAGCTGACCTTTGAAAATTTCAATGAAAACGCAAACAGGACATACCGCCTGACATTTAAATATCTTTCATCTGAACGGCAATTTGCCAGAGTAGCCAATACCAGCTTTGTTCCGTTTATGTCCGGGTCATTTCCTGAAATCGAAAAATATGTAAGGATTGCCCCGGTTAACGGTGGATTGATCAGGTACAATAAAGACTTTTTCCCAGTTAAGGAAGCATTCATATGCGACAGCACATTTACCGATTTTTTTAACGTGAAGCTGGTAATTGGCAACCCTGATGGCATCCTCAACGGTCCCGGTACAATGATCGTTTCCGAGAGTTTTGCGAGGAAGGTTTTCGGGAACGCCGACCCCACAGGCAAAATGCTGACGCTTCCCCAGGGCCAGTTTTATGGCAAAAACACTGATTATATTATAAAAGGTGTAATGAAGGAGTTCCCGCAAAACAGCCACCTTCATCCGGAATTCGTTGTTACAACGGCCGACAGATCAGTGTTCGAAGGATGGGCGTGGATTTATCTTCTATTGCCGAAAGAAGCAGATGCCGGAAAAATTACTTCAGGATTCAGGGAATTCATTGCAGGCTTGTCAGGTGTTGCAAAGGAGAAGATTGAATTTGATGCAGACC
Source organism: Bacteroidales bacterium (assembly GCA_035299385.1). Lineage (GTDB taxonomy): Bacteria > Bacteroidota > Bacteroidia > Bacteroidales > VadinHA17 > LD21. The sequence goes on from DATGWQ010000027.1 coordinate 29,407, forward strand.
TTCAGAAAATCAGCGAAATACACCTGAGATCCGACAAGCTCAGGGAAGTTGAGGAGAACAGCAGCATGTCGGTAATCAGAACCCTGGCGATTGCATCCCTAATCCTACTGGTAATTGCCCTGGCAAATTACGCCAACCTGAACATGGCCATGGCGGGATTCAGCGAGAAATTCCTGTTTGTTTCAAGAATTTCCGGTTCCGGGGGTATGATAAGGTTTGTTTTTTTTCTGACCGAAGGACTCCTGGTCCTTTTCATTTCAATCATTGTCGCATTGTTCATTTCGGCAGAGGTAAATGATTATATACTTAAACGCTTCAGTATTGACCTGTTCGCCGGTAACACAATTGCAATAATTTCAGTTATAATTATTTTCGGAGTGCTTGCCACTGCCGCCGCCCTATTACCTGTTATGAAATGGAAGGTTCGGGCAATGACAGTTACAGACCTGCGGAATAAGGAAATGCTTTCACGAAAAAGCATCAGCAGGATAATGATAGTGCTGCAATATGCTGTCTCGACTGCTTTGATCATTGCAGTCTCTGTGATAATACGCCAGACCAATTATGCACTTAAAAACACAATGGGCGCAGGCAATAACAGCCTTATCTGCTTCAGCAATGTTCACAGTGAAGTACAATCAAAGTTCCCGGCTTTCAAGCAGGAACTGCTGAAGTACGGATCTGTCGAGTCCGTATCTGCAATGCTTGAACCTCCTGGCGGGGAAGCCAATGACGCCTTCCAGTTCAAAATGGCAGGTTATATTCCGGATGCAGCTGATAAAAGCTCAAACAACATTGGCGTTTTTCCCTGCGACTATTCATTCGCAAAAATTTTCGGACTTGATTTCCTGGGCGGAAAAGACTTCTCAGAGACTGATACGGATAATGAGGGATCCTGTGAATATATTATCAACGAGTCTGCAATGAAGAGATTAAACTACTCTGATCCCAATAAAATAATCGACAAAGAATTCAAGCTGATCACCAATATACCCCAGGTTGATGTTCCTGCAGGCAGAATTATCGGGGTAGTCAGGGATTTCCACCTTGGAGACATAAAGAAAAAAGCTGGCCCGCTGGTGATGTTCAAACGTAAGGATCTCTGGCTGATAAATTTTGTTGTTTCCTTCCGTCCGGAGATGAAAGAGGATGCCCTTGCTGGTATTGAAAAAGTCTGGAAGAACATGTTCCCCGGCTATCCTTTCCAATACGAGTATGTTAGCTCAATGTACAAAAATGTTTACAGCACCGAAATCCTGGAATCAGGGCTGCTGACAGTCTTCACCATAATCTCGCTTTTCATTTGTTCGATGGGCCTGCTGGGCATGTCACTGTTATCCGCGCAGAGGAGAACCAAAGAGATCGGGATGCGAAAAATTAACGGCGCCAAACCGGCAGAGCTGATGATGATGCTAAACCGCGACATGCTGAAATGGGTGATCCTCTCATTCATTATCGCTATTCCTGCAGCCGTGTTTGCAATGAATGGATGGCTCAGCAATTTCGCCTATAAGACAGAACTGAGCTGGTGGATTTTTTTGCTCTCGGCGTTTTCATCTTTTGCAATTGCTTTTCTGACCATTTCAATTCAGACCTGGCGAACTGCAAATCTTAATCCGGTAAATGCTTTAAGATATGAATAATTGACAGGCAGGAAATCGGTACAAGCAGAGAATTTCCCGCAGATAACGCAGATCAACGCAGATAAAAACGCAGATCTTATTCAT
>DATGWQ010000028.1:0-2021 GCA_035299385.1 Bacteroidales bacterium
TCACAATCTGCGTAGTTCCATACATAGGTAACATTGCCTTCGCACTCAGGTGTGCCGCTAACAACAGGACCGCTTGGAGTGATCAGCTCATTGCAGTTGTCATATACGGTTGGAGGCGTTGGTGTATAAAGCTCGGAAGCACAGGCAATGGTCTCGCCATCATCGGCAGGCATGTCGAAGTCTTCATACTCGATGGTAAAGGTATAGGTCCAGTCGTGGTTATTGCCTTCACAATCTGCGTAGTTCCATACATAGGTAACATTGCCTTCGCACTCAGGTGTGCCGCTAACAACAGGACCGCTTGGAGTGATTAGCTCATTGCAGTTGTCATATACGGTTGGAGGCGTTGGTGTATAAAGCTCGGAAGCGCAGGCAATGATCTCGCCATCATCTGCAGGCATTGTGAAGTCTTCAACATCCTCCACCACAAACGTTGATCCGCAACTCTCCTCATCCTCACAATACCCTTCTCCATTTTCAGCTAAAAGGGTAAAAGAAAGACTTGCTCCAAGGCAATCTACATCCGTTGGCAAGGTTGGAATTTCATCAATATTGCTTGTGGGTTCACAACCACCAGTAACTGTGAAGCCAGCTGCCCATGTATCATATGCAGACTGTATGTCTGCCAACGAAGTACAGGCAGGAAGTGATACTGGCTCCGGACAGGTTACTAAAATATCGCTGGAAAGGATTGTAAATGTGCTCTCACATGTCTCCGGTACTTCCAGGCAGTAATCATCAACTTCCAGTGTGAATGTGTATGACCCGCCGCATGCCGTTATTTCGACTTCCGGCAATGCCAGTAAGTCGGTAAAGGTTGCAGGCAGTTCATCCAAATTATCTGTTACAGGGTCAATTCCTCCGGAATAACTAAAGCCTGCACGCCATGCAAGGTATGCAGCACTTATCTCTTCCATTGTTGAGCATGCCGGAACTTCAACAGGCTCCGGACAAACCAATGAGGGTGTCAGATTCAATTGGTAAGGTGCACCCGGGAAGTCTTTTAATTCCGCAGTTGTCGACTGTGAGGTTTTTGTCCTTACAAAAATTGTAGCCAGGTAATTGCATTCATCAAAACCGATTCCCGGTATGAATTCAGAAAGGTTAATTGCACCTTCGGCGAATTGATTTGGAAGATACGTTGGCTGCCCAAAGGGATTCCATGGAGCATCGGTTTCAGATTGATTACTTGACATAAACAACGAGTAAGCCGGCCAAAGATTCTGCTCATATAGCTCCCATCCATAGACTGGCCCGTTATTATCTATTCCAATCTGCACCCATTTATGTACTATTGGGATTGCATTTGTTCCTCCGTTCTCGAAACGAATGGTAACAAGAATATCTCCAATAGTTCTTGTGCCATGAGGTCCGTTACCTTGAAAGTAACCGCTTGACGGATCATCGGTATAAGGAATCTGGAATAATGAGTTCTGAAGGAATTCAAAATCAATATAGGCATCTCCGTTATTAACCTGCCGGTCAGCAGCGAAAATGCACCACAGATCACCAAGATCTCCGGCAGGGGCTGGTCCGTCAGGATCTATACTCGGATCCCCTCTCGTAAAAAGTAAAGTTGCATTGCTAATCTCATTTTTAGCAAGCACCTGACCAGGTCCCCATGTAAAGGTTTCATCATATGGATGGTGAATCTTGGTTGAACTTGTAAATGCAGTGGGGTCTTCACCGTTTCCCCAGTAATCATTGTAATGAATACTGATCAATGGGTAATTCAGGTCATAAGGATTGTTAGTCGTCATGTTGAAGACCGTGCCACCCGTTCCGGTATAAAGTGTCGTATCAAACCAGTCGCCAATTCCTGGTTCTGTAAAATCAGCAAAGCCGTCTCCGTCAACGGCAAAACCGCCGGTCGGCTGTTGCACCGGGGCAACTCCGTAAATTTGCGCATTGACCTGTATCGATGCCATCATCAGTAGCATCAATACCATGTAAAGCGTTCGTTGTGCGCGGGTCGGGGTACTTCGCGCCAAACCTTTAAGAATGTGTAAATCTTCCATAGA
>DATGWQ010000029.1:0-31317 GCA_035299385.1 Bacteroidales bacterium
AAAAAGGAGCCGACTGGAATGGTGAAATAATGTCGGGACCCATGGATCTGGGTTTCGATTACAATTTTATTATGCCTGCCACAGGTGACAGGGTACCCTGCGTTTTTATTGAGAACAGGAAAATTGTAAATCTGGATCCCGCTGATCCCATAAAAGTGAGTTTCACAGATCCAATACCTACTGAACCAACGGGAAAAGATCACCCGGAGCTTTTAAAGCTTCACCCCAGCCGTGGTCACGACATGACGATCGTAAACGGGATCAGCAGGATCGGGTATATGAGTGGGGGCAAAGCAGCCCGGTGGGTCGATGAAGACCTCGCTGATGTGATAACTGGCAAAGCGGTGAGCTTCATTGAAAAAAACAAGGACAAGCCGTTCTTCCTGTATTTTGCAACACACGATATTCATGTTCCGAGAGTTCCGAATCAGAGGTTTGTCGGGAAAAGCGGGATGGGTTCCAGGGGAGATGCCATCCTGGAATTTGACTGGTCTGTCGGTCAGATCCTCGACAAGATCGACCAGCTGAAGCTTTCAAAGAAAACGATGATAATCATAACAAGCGACAACGGTCCCGTTGTGGATGACGGTTATAAGGACCAGGCTGCAGAGCTGCTCGGCAATCATAAACCTGCCGGACCTCTCAGGGGCGGAAAATACAGCGCCTTCGACGGTGGCACGCGCGTAGCTTTCGTTGTCACATGGCCGGGAAAGATTAAACCGGGAGTATCTGATGCAATGTTCAGCCAGATAGATTTCATGGCTTCCTTTGCTGCCCTTACAGGACAAAAAATCCCGGGAGGCGCAGGTCCTGACAGCTATAACTACCTGAATGCCCTTCTCGGGAAATCAAAGTCAGCAAGAGAATGGATAGTGGAACACAACAACCAGAGTCATCTGTCGGTGATAAAGGGTGACTGGAAATATATTGAGCCCAGCCCGGGAGCCAGGTTGCACGGTTCCGGTTCCGAGAACGGCAATGATCCGATGCCGCAGCTTTATAATATTACTGATGATATCGGGGAGAAGAACAATGTTGCGGAAGCAAATCCTTTGATCCTCAAGGATCTTCAGAACCTGCTCCAGGAGGTGCGTGACGGAAAGCATCCACGAAATTGATATCTCATGAAAAAGATTGTTCCATTTGGAACCCTGGCACTTGCATCCATTCTTCCCGGGGCAGCGTCAGCAGGAGCGCCGGTTCAAAAGGTGAAACCCAATGTGATCTTTATTCTGCTTGATGACTTCGGGTATTCGGACCTGGGATGTTACGGAAGCAAGTTTTACGAATCGCCTAATATCGATAAGCTTGCAAGGGAGAATGTGATCTTCACGGATGCATACGCCGCTTGCCCTGTATCATCGCCAACAAGAGCTTCAATTATGACCGGCAAGTACCCTGTAAGAACAGGCATTACCGACTGGATCCCGGGAAGGCAGGCAACCAAAAGCGGCTTGCCGGAGGATAAACTGCTGGCAAGGCCTTTCAATCTGAATCTTGATCTTAAGGAAGTAACCATAGCAGAAGTGCTGAAGAAGAACGGTTATGTCACAATGATCTCCGGGAAATGGCACCTTGGAGAGGACTCGGCCTGCTGGCCTGAAAACCAGGGTTTCGATGTCAACCGGGGCGGATTCAGCAAAGGTTCTCCTGTAAAGAATAAGCAGGCTGACGGCTACTTCTCCCCTTATGGTAATCCCAGGCTTAAAGATGGCCCGAAAGGAGAGTATCTGACAGACAGGCTGACTGATGAAGCAATCAGCTTCATGGAAACGAACCATGGAAAATCTTTCTTCATCTATCTTCCTTATTATGCTGTTCATAACCCATTACAGGCGAAAGAGGAACACATCCGGAAGTTCACTGAGAAGGCTAAACGCATGGGTCTCGACACCATGCCGGCTTTCACAAGAAAGCGTGACTGGATACTTCCCTCCATGAGTGATAATTTCAAGGAAAGAATAGTTCAGAATAACCCGGTTTTCGCGGCCATGATATACAGCGTCGATGAGAATGTTGGGAGATTGCTGGGCAGGCTTGCAGAGCTCGGGCTGGATAAAAATACAATTATAATTTTCACATCCGATAATGGCGGGCTTTCAACATCTGAAGGATCCCCAACCTGCAATGCCCCGCTCAGGGCAGGAAAAGGCTGGCTTTATGAAGGAGGGATAAGGGTGCCATTAATAATAAGGTATCCCGGTGCGGGCAAAGCAGGCACCGTAATCAGAACCCCGGTTTGCTCAACAGACTTCCTTCCCACGATATCTGAAATGACCGGCTCAGCATATGAAAGAACCAGCCTTGACGGGGTCAGCTTCATCAGCCTTTTTAAAAAGGACAGCCTGAAACAGAGGCCCCTTTTCTGGCACTATCCTCATTATTCAAACCAGGGAGTCGAACCCGGCAGTGCTGTAAGATTGGGAAGATATAAGCTAATTGACAACTTCCAGAGGGAAAGGCAGGAACTGTATGACCTGGAAAATGATCTGTCCGAGACGAAGGACATTTCAGCACAGAATCCAGGGAAGACAAAAGAGCTGTATGATCTGCTTGTGAAATGGAGGGAAGAGAATAATGCGGAAATGATGGACAAGAATCCAAAATGGACTGGAATTGCTCAATAATTATTTGAATTATGGTAATAAATAGTTTCACGCAATCCACCCCTGACCCCCAAGGGGGCCCGCAGTACTGTAAAGTCCCCCCTGGGGGATTTAGGGGTAAGTTAATTACTCGACGTAAAGGCATGAAGTTCAGTAATCTAGTTTCGGGAAGTTCAATGCTTCTGGCTTGCTCTCTTGCCTCAATATCTGTTGCCGGGCAAAAACCTGCAACCACAAGCCCCAATATAGTCCTGATCCTTATGGACGACATGGGATACGGCGACATAGGCCGTACCGGTGCAAACCAGTACGATACACCGAACCTCAACCGGCTTGCATCGCAGGGCCTGCAGTTCACCTGGTATTATTGCCCGCAGGCTGTCTCGAGCGCTTCAAGAGCTGGTCTGATGACAGGCTGCTATCCGAACAGGGTAGGTATATCAGGCGCACTGATGCCCTGGGCGACGAACGGCATAAACTCTGATGAAACGACGATTGCCGAGATGCTCAAAACAAAAGGTTACCACACAGGAATAATCGGGAAATGGCACCTTGGGCATCACAAAATGTTTTTGCCCCTGCAGCATGGTTTCGATGAATATTACGGATTGCCCTATTCGAACGACATGTGGCCTGTCGATTTTGACGGGGTGCCGATAAAGCTTAAAGATACAACAAGCAACAAGATGAAATACCCGCCACTCCCGCTGATCGAAGGAAATAATAAGGTGGGAGAGGTGCCCGACCTTGCCGGCCAGGACAAGCTGACAACTGAATATACGAAACGGGCTGTCAGCTTTATTGAACGAAACAGGAAAGGTCCCTTCTTCCTGTATTTTCCCCAATCGATGGTGCATATACCGCTTGGTGTCTCAGATAAATTCAGGGGAAAAAGCAAGCAGGGACTCTATGGGGATGTAATGATGGAGGTCGACTGGTCTGTCGGGGAGGTTCTGAAAGCTCTTGAAAAATACGGCCTTGAGAAAAATACCCTTGTAATATACACATCTGACAATGGTCCCTGGCTGAATTTCGGGAATCATGCCGGTACGACAGGAGGTTTAAGGGAAGGCAAAGGAACCAGCTGGGAGGGTGGCCAGAGAGTTCCATGCATAATGAGATGGCCAGGTGTGATCCCGCAAGGGGAAATATGCAACAGGCTCGCTTCTTCAATCGACATATTGCCGACACTGGCTGAGATCACGGGAGCTCAACTGCCGAAAAATAAAATCGATGGTATCAGCATCCTGCCCCTGATGAAAGGAGACAAAGCTTCAGAGCCGCGTCATGAATTTTACTATTATTATCAGCAGAATTCGCTTGAGGCAGTCCAGCGTGATTATTGGAAGCTGGTTCTTCCGCATACCTTCCGCACCTACAGGGGATCGAAACCGGGAAAGGATGGTTGGCCGGGCCCAACAAGAAATGATACTGTCAGAAATGCGGAATTATATGACCTTCGCAGGGATCCTGGCGAGTGGTATGACGTGGCTTCATCCTATCCTGAAAAAGTGAAAGAGCTCCAGGAGCTTGCTGAAAAAGCCAGGCTGGACCTGGGAGACGATATCATGAAAGTGAAGGGTGAGGGCAGGAGGAAAGCAGGGAGTATCAGATAAAGAAAAAAGGAGAAAGAAAAAAGGTGAAAGTGAAAAACTGATCAATTTTGCTGAAATGGCATGCGCGGAAGAATTCCCCTCCATGGAGGGGGCAGGGGTGGGTTATTATGTAATATTTTTGATGAATATTTTTCATGTATATGAACAACATTAGATTAATAAGCCTGGGGCTGGCGTCTGCCCTGTCCTTTCATGCATCAGCCCAGAAAGATGTCAAACGTCCCAACATTCTGTGGATCTCCACAGAAGACCTCAGCCCGAGGCTGGGCTGCTATGGCGATAACATTGCAGTAACGCCCAATATAGACAGGCTTGCATCACAGGGCGTCCGTTTCACAAATGTTTTTACGACGGCAGCGATAAGCGCTCCGTGCAGGGCAGGGATAATCACCGGCATGTACCAGACATCCATTGGTTGCATGCACATGCGTACGACCTCATACAGGAGATCTGCCGAAAACCCTATAGAATTCACAGCTGTCCCGCCTCATTATGTAAAGGCATTTACCGAATATATGAGAGTCGCAGGTTATTACTGCACCAACAACAGCAAAACCGATTACCAGTTTGCCAAGGACCCTGTTCCTGCCAGCATATGGGATGAATGCGGCAAAACTGCGCATTACAGCAACAGGCCTGACAAGTCTCAGCCCTTTTTTGCTGTTTTCAACTGGAACGGTACCCACGAGAGCCAGGCATGGAACATCTCAAAAGTGAAGACAGACCCGAAAAAGGTGAAGCTTCCGCCATACTGGCCCGACACGGAAATAGTCAGAAGAAACCTGGCCAAATTTTATGATAACATAGCAGAACTCGATTCTGTCGTCGGAGCCAGGATATCCGAGCTTGAAAAAGAGGGCGAGCTCGAGAATACAATTATATTTTTCTGGGGCGATCACGGTGACGGGCTCCCCAGAGGCAAAAGGTGGCTTTATGATTCAGGACTGAACATACCTCTTGTCATTAAGTTTCCCGACAAATGGAAAGCCGGCACTGTTGATGACAGGCTGATCAGCTCAATCGATTTCGGGCCTACCGTCCTTTCATTAGCAGGTGTACCTGTTCCGGCTCACATGCAGGGCAGGCCATTCCTTGGTGATCAGCTTGGAGCACCGCGTGATGCAGTTTTCGCGGCACGCGACAGGGTTGATGAAGCATATGATATGATAAGATCCGTACGTACAAATAAATATTTATATATACGTAATTATTATCCCAATGAACCATTCCCGATCTGGGTACCGTATCTTAGCAAGATGCCTATTTACAAGGAAATGCTAAGGCTCGACGCAGAAGGAAAGCTTACCGGTCCCCAGAAAGCCTGGTTCTCATATCAGCGGCCGCCTGAGGAATTGTATGATGTGAAAGCAGACCCGTTCCAGATAAAAAACCTTGTCAATGATCCGGCTTTAAAAGATGTTCTTTCGGACCTCAGGAAGAGGCATGAGGAGTGGACACGGGAAACAGGTGACCTGGGCCATATGAACGAGCCGGAGCTGATTAACCGGATGTGGCCCGGAGGAGTGCAGCCCGTGACAGACGTGCCTTATTTCATTGTCAACTCGAAGGAGGACAGGGCCTCGAAAAATTACAGGACAGGTGGCACATACTCTTCACCAATGACACTTGGATTTTACTGTCCCACGCACGGCTCCTCCATTGTTTACACATTCGAAGTAAATAAGAATCCGCACTGGCTCTTGTATTCAGGGCCGCTTCACCTGAAACCCGGAACATACAATATCAGGGTTAAAGCTGTAAGATATGGTTACATCGAAAGCGGGGAACTGACAGGAAGTTTTGTAATCAGTGATTAATGAACTGGCATATTTTTCATACACGCAATAACCTAAACTTATATTAAGCCATGAAAATTCATCTATCCTCAGCTGCTGTGCTGGGGCTGAGTGCAGTAAGCATGCATTCTGCAGCACAGTCCGGAAAGCCGGCAAGGCCGAATATCGTCTACATAATGTCTGATGACCATGCTTACCAGGCAATAAGCGCTTACGGCAGCTCTCTTAAGAATCTTGCACCCACACCAAATATTGACCGCATAGCCATAAACGGCATGCGGTTCGATCGTTGCCTTGTCACAAATTCGATTTCCGGCCCCTGCCGGGCGGTTGTCCTGACCGGAAAATACAGTCATCTCAACGGGTTCACAAGGAATGAAGGCCAGGCTCCGTTTGACGGATCACAGCAGACTTTCCCCAAGCTTCTGCAGGCGGCAGGATATACCACTGCAATGATCGGCAAATGGCACCTGGGATCGAACCCTACCGGCTTCGACCACTGGGAGATTCTGCCTGGACAGGGAGCGTATTATAATCCTGATTTTATTACAAGTGAAGGTCGCCACAAGGAAGATGGGTATGTCACCGACCTGATCACAGATAAGTGCCTTGAATGGCTTAAGAATGCCGGCGCGTCAGGAAAGCCCTTCATGCTCATGATGCATCACAAAGCCCCTCACCGAGAATGGCAACCCGGTCCGCAGGAGCTGTCACTCTATAAGAATGTAAAGTTCCCGGAACCTGCCACCTTGTTTGATGACTACTCGGGCAGGGGAACTGCTGAGCACATGCAGGACATGACCATCGCAAAAACAATGAGGATCGAAGAGGATCTGAAGTTGTATAAGGATAAATCCAAAATGGCCGGCACCGGGCTGAACAGGATGAATGAGCAGCAGGCAAAAGCATGGAATGATGTCTATGATCCGATAATAAGACAGTTCTATTCCGCAAATCCACAGGGGAAAGAGCTTATCAGCTATAAGTACCAGAGGTATCTCCAGGATTACCTTGCATGCATTGCAGCAGTCGACAAAAGCGTTGGCGAGATACTGGATTATCTCAAGCAAGCCGGGCTGGACAAGAATACGATTGTGATCTACGCTTCCGACCAGGGATTCTATCTGGGGGAGCACGGCTGGTTCGATAAAAGATTCATGTTTGAAGAATCATACAGGACACCTTTGCTCATAAGCTGGCCCGGAGTGACGAAGCCTGGAAGTGTGAACAAGGATCTCGTATCCAACGTCGATTTTGCAGAAACAATGCTCGACATGGCAGGAGTGAAGGTTCCCTCTGACATGCAGGGCAGGAGCATGGTGCCGGTGCTTAAAGGAAAAACTCCCGCGAACTGGAGAAAAGAGCATTATTATCATTATTACGAATATCCTGCAGTCCATAGTGTTAAAAGGCATTACGGCATCAGCACAGACAGGTACAAGCTTATTCACTTCTACTACGACATTGACGAATGGGAGCTTTTCGATATGAAGACGGATCCCATGGAACTGAAGAATGTTTACAACGATCCGGCCTATTCAAAGATAAAAGCAGACCTGCACAAAAGGCTTGAAAAAGCAAGAATGCAGTTTCTTGATACTGCAAAAAATTAAATAGATGTCCAGAAGGGCTTTCCTGCACAGCAGTTCTTGAATTTTTTCCCGCTGCCGCATGGGCAGGGATCATTTCTTTCGGGAATTGCTTTCTTAATAACCTGGTTCTCCCTGTTCCTGATCCATTGCATCACATTGGCCGGCGCACGCTTGTTCTTCAGCTCTTTGGCCATGAAGTCCATATAAGGCTCAACGTGATGGAAGAAATCCTTGTATCCCTGGCACAGGTAATTCAGTCCGGGTTTCCCGTCTTCCGTCAGGCTGAACCTGTGCTTGGGGCATTCCCCGTGACAGGCATAACGAACATCGCACTGAAGACATTGACGCGGAAGCGTGTTTCGTTTAAGTATTCCGAAATCGAATTGTTTTTGTGATTTTACAATATCGATCAATGGCGTATCATTTATATTTCCGAGATAGTACTCCGGGAAAACAAAATGATCACAGGTATATACATTCCCGTTATGCTCCATGACAAGAGCATCACCGCATGTTTCTGCAAAGACGCAGATCCCGGGCATCTCCCCGACATAATTTGCCAGTGTGGTATCGAACAGCTGAACGAAATATCGTGCCACATCGTTCCTGACCCATTCATCAAAGACGGTAATGAGGAACTTTCCGAATTCCTTTGCGCCTACCGACCATTCTGTTGCATTTGTTCCGGGAACAGACATGGGGCTCGCCAGCTTCATCCCGCTGTTATTACCAGGATCCGTTTCACGTTCCACAACAGGAAGGAACTGGATGAATCCGCTCCCAATCTTTTTAAGGAAACGGTAAGTCTCTGACGCATAATGTACATTATATGAATTGACACAGCTTAGCGTGTTGAATTCAACATTATGCTTCTGAAGAAGCTCAATCCCCTTCATGACCTTCTTGAAAGTAGGCCCGCCTGACGGGGTCTTCCTGTAATGATCATGATTATGCTCCTGGCCGTCAATCGATATTCCCACAAGTATGTTGTTGTCGCGGAAAAACCGGCACCATTCATCGTTAAGCCTTGTGCCGTTGGTCTGGAAAGCATTTTCTATTTTTTTGTTCCCCCCGTATTTCTTCTGAAGCTCAATAGCTTTCATGAAAAAATCCAGGCCCATCAGGGTTGGTTCGCCACCCTGCCATGTAAAAGTGACGACGGGAACCTCCTGCGCTTCTATGAATTGCCTGGTATAATTCTCAAGCAGTTCCTCCGACATTCTGAAAGGCCCTTCACCGAACAGGTTTTTCTTTTCCAGGTAATAGCAATAGGTGCAGTTGAGATTGCATGAGGAACCAGCGGGTTTCAGCATAACCTGGAAGGCATTCGGCCTTCTGAGCTTCAGTGCATCAGTGAAAAGAAGATCCATGATTAAGTGAATGGTTCAGGCTTTCAAAAATAAAGGAATATTATAACTTTTTTCATAAAAAATATAATAGCGTGTATCTAAATAGAATATAATTTTAACTTATAGATTACCAGCAATTTATGAAGATCAGAAGGATTGTGGTAAAAAGATCGCTGCTTGCTGTTCTGCTTGCGGCATTGGTGCCTGTTTATGTTTTTTCTCAGGAAAACAACAGGAATCTGGCCTTTTTTAGTTCTGCTGATACAGCCGGTACTATGTCACCGGTTAAACCTGCTCCTGCAAAAGGTTCCATAATGTTTGCGAATGCATTCAGGTGGAATGGATCAGGGCCGACCGGAGGATACTGGAGCGAGAATGATGCCAGCGATAACGTTTTCAGGCCTGTATTCAGCAATGTTTCGAAATACCGGTTGCAGATATACAACCGGTCCGGTTCCAGGGTATTCGAAAGCTCCGAGCTGTACAGGGGATGGGATGGTTATCTCAGTACAGGGGAACGCGCAATGCAGGGTGTTTATGTCTGGAAGGCAACAGGTACTTTTACAGATGGGACATCTTTCAGCAAAACCGGCGATGTTACATTTATTTACTGAGCAGGCTATCTGGCCTCGACTGCCCTTTTTTGCTTAACTTTTTTCACTGCACTCAGCATATTTGAGAGCGATTGCTTCACCTCGTCCCAGTTTCTTGTTTTGAGACCGCAATCCGGATTTATCCACAGCTGGGATTCCGGAATCACTGCTGCTGCTTTGCTTATGAGAGATTCGAGCTCGGGAATTGAAGGAATCCTGGGTGAATGAATGTCATATATTCCCGGCCCGATATCATTAGGATAATTGAATTTTCCGAATACATCGAGAAGCTCCATATTTGATCTGGAACATTCAATAGTAAGCACATCTGCGTCGAGAGCTGCAATATGTTCCATGATATCTGAGAACTCCGAATAGCACATGTGGGTGTGTACCTGTGTTTCATCGCGTACCCCCGCATATGAAAGCCTGAAAGCTCTCACAGCCGCCTCCAGGTATGCTTTTTTCTTCTCATTCCTGATCGGCAGCCCTTCCCTCAATGCAGGCTCATCAATCTGGATCACCCTTATGCCTGCTTTTTCAAGATCAAGCACCTCATCGCGTATGGCGAGCGCTATCTGGAAGCATGTTTCCGCCCTTGGCTGATCGTCACGCACAAAGGACCATTGAAGAATGGTCACGGGCCCTGTAAGCATGCCTTTTACTGGTTTGGCGGTGAGCGATTGAGCATAGGTAATCCAGCCGATCGTCATTGGACTGCTCCGCCATACGTCTCCATATATAACGGGAGGCTTTACATATCTTGAGCCGTAGCTTTGAATCCAGCCATTCCTGGTGAATGCAAATCCTTCGAGCAATTCGCCGAAATACTCTACCATATCATTACGCTCGAATTCGCCATGCACAAGAACATCAAAACCGGCTTCCTCCTGCCATTTCACTGCTTTCCTGATTTCTTCCCCTATCAGCATATCGTATTCCCGTGCATCCAGTTCGCCCTTTTTCAGCTTCGAGCGCCAGCTCCGGACCTCCGCGGTCTGGGGGAACGAACCTATTGTTGTTGTCGGGAAAAGAGGAAGATTAAGGCTCTTCTGCTGTCTTATTTTTCTGGAGCTGAATGAGCTTCTTCCGGTTTTCTCAATTTCAGGAATGAATGACAGACGGTTCTTTACATCTTCATTATGAATAAGTGCCGATGTTTTCCTCCTGTTGATCGATTCCTGGTTGAGATGAAGTTTGAGGTTATCAGAGACCACATTCAGTATTCTTTGTGAAGCAATCTCCCTGAGGCTCTCGACCTCATCAAGCTTTTGCCTTGCAAATGCAAGCCAGTCCCTGATGACGAGAGGGAGAGCTTCCTCATCATTTTCAAGATCAAGATCGATTGGTGAATGTATCAGCGAGCACGATGGAGCGATCATTATTCTTTGCTCACCGGCTTTTTCAACTGCCTCGTGAATGAGCCGCAGCGATAAAGCAAAATCATTTTTCCATACATTCCTGCCGTCGACAACACCGAGTGAGATCATCTGCCTCCCGGTGTCCTTCTGAAGGAAAATTTCCAGCTGTTCGGGCGCTCTTACAAGATCAAGGTGGATTGCATCGACCGGAAGATTGACAGCCAGATCAATATTGTCACCTATACTGTCGAAGTATGTGGTGAGAAGGATTTTCAGTTGCGGGAATTCACTTCTTATCTCCTTGTAAACAAGATTGTAAAGCTCTTTTGCCTTTTCGCCGAGACTGGTTGCCAGAAATGGTTCGTCGAGCTGAATCCATTCAGCTCCGTTCTCAACAAGGGCATATAATATATCGAGGTATACCGGAAGGAGTGCAGGAAGAATGTCCAGCCTGTCAAATTCTTCAGATTCACATTTGCCCAGGAGAACATATGAAAGCGGGCCAACCAGAACAGGTTTTGTTATAAAGCCGGCCTTCTTTGCTTCGATGAATTCCTCGACAGCTTTCCTTCCTAAAAATTCAAAACCCTGGCTTTTCCGGAATTCAGGGACTATATAATGGTAGTTGGTATCAAACCATTTTGTCATCTCCATGGGTCTAATATCAAAACCATCTTTCTGGTATCCACGTGCCATGGCGAAATAGAATTCCATATCATCTGACAGATAATTCCGGAGACATCTGAACCTTACCGGGATGGCTCCGAGCATGAAGCTCATATCGAGAACATGGTCGTAAAAGGAAAAATCATTCGAAGGAATTATATCGATCCCTGCTTCTTTCTGGGACTGCCAGTTCTTAAGCCTGATCATTTCGCCTGCTTTCTGAAGCTCAGTCATTGTTATCTTTTCATTCCAGAAAGCCTCTGAGGCTTTTTTAAGCTCCCTCGCGGCTCCTATACGAGGATAACCCAGATTATGTGTGATCATAAGATTAGTTTTTAAGAAATGACCGTCTTTCTTATTAACGGGAAACAAAAAAATAAGTGATTTGTTAAAGTTCTATTGGTTTGTCCGAAATTTGAATCACTATGGCAATAAACAAAGTCTGGATAATTGAAGGGTGCATCTCATGCGGCCTTCGTTCGGATCTCTGCCCGGAGGTCTTCAGGCTCGATGATGTGGCAGTAGTCAGGGAAGACGCTGATTATTCAAATGAAAGTCTGATAAAGGAAGCAGCCGAAAGCTGTCCGGTTGAAGTTATCAAATATGAGTGACGTGATTGTAAAACAGCATTTTCGCACCGAATCCGATCCGATGGGGGAAGTTAAGGTGCCATTGTCCAGATACTGGGGCGCCCAGACTGAAAGATCACGAAATAATTTCCGTATCGGTCCGGAAGGAAGCATGCCCCGCGAGATCATCAGGGCATTTGGCATCGTTAAAAAAGCTGCGGCGATAACCAATCATGAGCTGGGAGTTCTCTCCGGTGATAAGA
Organism: Bacteroidales bacterium; assembly: GCA_035299385.1. GTDB lineage: Bacteria > Bacteroidota > Bacteroidia > Bacteroidales > VadinHA17 > LD21. The sequence goes on from DATGWQ010000029.1 coordinate 12,412, forward strand.
AAGATATGATCATCGGGGTTTGTGATGAGATCATTTCAGGAGTGCTCGATGATCATTTTCCGTTGGTGATCTGGCAAACAGGATCGGGTACCCAGACAAACATGAATGTCAACGAGGTGATAGTCAACAGGGCACACGTACGCGCAGGAGGGAGGCTTACCGACCGGGAAAGGATCCTTCATCCGAATGATGACGTTAACCGCTCGCAGTCATCCAATGATACCTTCCCTGCTGCCATGCACATTGCAGTATATCTTACCGTAAACAACAATACTTTGCCGGGTATTTCCGGGCTGAGGGATATACTGAAAGCCAAATCTGAAGAATATGCCGGCATTGTGAAGATAGGCCGTACGCACCTGATGGATGCTGTGCCTCTCACACTCGGACAGGAGATATCGGGTTATGTTCAGCAGCTTGAAAATGGAATGCGTGCAATCAGAAATGCGCTCGAGATGGTGCAGGAGCTTGCACTGGGTGGTTCTGCAGTCGGAACCGGGCTCAATACGCCGGATGGCTTTGCGGAAAAAGTTGCAGAAAAGATAGCGGAACTGACCGGGATGCCTTTTGTGACTGCTCCAAACAAATTTGAGTCGCTTGCTTCTCACGATGCACTGGTTGAAATGAGCTCATCGCTCAGGCGGGCAGCTGTATCGCTTATGAAGATAGCTAATGATATCAGGCTTCTCAGCTCCGGGCCGAGATGCGGCATCGGTGAGCTGACAATCCCTGCCAATGAGCCTGGCTCATCGATAATGCCCGGGAAAGTGAACCCGACACAGTCAGAAGCACTTACGATGGTATGTGCACAGGTCATCGGTAATGATGTGGCAGTCGCAATCGGCGGATCCAACGGACATTTTGAGCTGAACACGTTCAAGCCCCTGATCGCGGCAAATGTTCTACAGAGCGCTAATCTGCTGGGTGATGCATGTGTGTCGTTCAGAGAACATTGTGTCTCAGGCATGCAACCCGATATGGAGCGAATAAATTTTCACCTCGAAAACTCGCTTATGCTCGTAACAAGTCTTGCTCCTCACATAGGGTACGACAAATGTGCCAGGATCGCAAAGAAAGCCTTCGAGGAAAAAACAACTTTGCGGGAAGCAGCAATAAGTTTGGGATATGTTACAAGTGAAGAATTTGATCTATGGGTGGATGTTCACAAGATGATATAGGGCCTGCTTTCAGACAGGCCCTCTTTTTTGCCGGCTGTCGCTCTAAGACAGAACAGCTTCAATAAAAAATGCAGATGATCTCACCTGATCCTTGAATCAGTTGGCGGTGTGCGTCTTCTCCTGCTTCTGCTCATCAGCTTAATTATGAGTATTACAAGCGCCAGCAGCAACGCAAGGTGTATGAGAGCGCCAATGCTGTAGAAGAAGAAGCCAATTATCCAGATTGCAATCAGGATTATGGCAATTATATAAACGACTCTTTCCATTTTGTGAGTTTATACAGCTTTTTGCGTCAGCGGCTTGATTTTGATTTGGATTTTGAAGTGATCTTTCCCTTGCTGCCGGTGTCTTCAAATTGTTCATCATCCATTTCCACATCTTCTTCTTCGTCCTCTTCAAATTCTTCTTCCTCCTCTTCTTCCTCAAGTTCTCCTGCCTGGCGGGATGCATCTATGTTTATGACATTCTCTGCGACTTCCGTCAGCTTCATGTCAGCATCTTTTTCCTCTTTGAGCGTCTCACCCAGCAATGTGGCAACTTCATATTCGCCAAGTATGGTTGCCATTGATTTGAGTGTGCCGTAACTGGCCATTTCATAATGTTCCATCTTTTGTACAGCACCTATAAGGAATGCATCACGTATGATCCCCTTTCCGGTTTCATCAAATATTTTCCTTGCCTCAATTACGAGGCCTTCCATGCCATCGCATTTTTCACCTTGAGCTTCCGTTCCGATGATATCAAATATCTTCTCGAGGCGGGTTACCTGTTTTTCAGTAACTCTCATATGATCGAGTAATGTTTTTACCAGATCGGAGGATTCAATGTTTTCCACGACTTTGGGCATAAACCGCGTCAGTTCCTGCTCTGCCCAATATATGTCTTTCAGCTGATCCTCAAAGAGCCTGTGAATAGTTTCAGATTCAGTTTTGTCATGCATAAACTTGTCCTTAATCTCCTGCGTTGATGTTTTCATATCTGTAATTTTTTTGGTTAAAATTCAAGTAAATACAAAGTTCCCTTTGCCTGCATTACAATGCGTTACACAATAATCTCAAATTATTACATGATATTTATCCAAGCTTCTCCAGCATCTTCAGGGCACTCTTCAGGGAAATACCCGGCCCAAGCACAGGTGACCAGAGATCACCCGTTTTCGACAGGCGCTCTTCAATATTATGAATGGTGAACATCTGTGGTGTAAGCTGATGATTCACCTCTTCCCAGCGCAAGGGTGTTGAAACGGTCGCGTATGGTTTTGGCCTCACACTGTATGGCGCTGCAATGGTCTGCCCCCGGCGGTTCTGCAAAAAGTCTATATACACCCTGTCTCTTCTCTTTGATGTCATGCGCTCGATGCTTGTCGTTGAAGGAAGCCTTTCATGGGCAATGCCAGCCAGTAGCTCTGCAAATGTTTTTGCCTGCTCATAATCGTATTTCGCGGCAAGGGGGATATAAATATGAAGTCCTGTTGCACCGCTCGTCTTGCAGTATGCCGGAACACTTATCTGATCGCATAATTCCTTTATCACAAGGGCAGTATTGACTACATCGGTAAAAGATATTTCTCCCGGATCGAGGTCGAGCATCAGGTAGCTGGGATAATCAGGTTTCCTGTATGTGCTGTGCCAGGGATTGATCTCGATACAGCCGAGGTTTGCCATGTAAATAAGTGTCGCGGTGTCATTGCAGATCAGGTAATCGATTCCTTCGGGCCTTACTTTCGAATCAAGCTTTTCAGTTCTTGCCCAGGATGGCATCTCGCCGGGTTCCATATCCTTGTGATAAAAATTCATACCGTTGATCCCGTTCGGGTGCCTGTTCAGCGATTGAGGCCTGTCTTTCAGATATGGAAGAATGTACCTGCTTATCTTCATATAATAGGCAATCAGGTCACCTTTTGTATAACCTTCCTCAGGCCAGTAAACTTTCCTAAGATTGGTGACCTTAACCTTTTTGCCGGAAAGGAGCAGCGTCTTCTCCTTTTCAGGATCAGCAGCGGCTTTGCGTTTCTTTTCAACAACCTGCTGACCCATCATTATGAAGCTTTGGATTTCTCAAGGCTGGCTTTCAGCTGGTCCATGAGGTTGTCTGTCTTGGTGTATGTGACCTTCATCTTCCTGACCTTGCCCTTCTTTCCTGAAGCCCTGTCTTCAATGACCTTCAACAGCGAAGCTGCATATTCATCCTTGAATTTGTCAATGTCGAACGGCTGAGAATACTGGTTAATAAGTGAAACTGCCATCTTGAGCTCCTCAGGCTTGACAAGTGATTTTGGCGGAAGCTTCAGTTCTTCTGAGCTGCGTATCTCTTCAGCAAACCTTATTTTGCTCAATACCAGCACATCCTTCATCGGTTTGAGCACCGACAGGGTTGCAGATGTCCTGAGGACAAACTGGGCCAGCCCTACTTTTCCTGATTTTGAAAGCGCTTCACGCAGGAGGGCATACGCTTTTTCTCCGGCTTTTTCAGGTTCGATATAATATGAATTCTCAAAATATATTGTGTCTATTTCATCTTCATTGACAAAATTATTGACTTCGATTATCTTGCTTTTCTCAGGTGCTGCTGCCTCAAAGTCTTCATCATCGAGCAGGATATAATCTCCATTATATTTATAAGCTTTCCCGATGTTTTCCATCGTTATTTCCTTTCCTGTATTCTCATTTATTCTTTTGAAGCGCACTTTTCCCATGTCGCGCCTGTCCACCATATCCAGATTAAGCGTGCTCTGCTGTGTTGCGCTGTACAGCTTCACCGGGATATTTACCAGTCCGAAGCTTACCGAGCCTTTCCAAATTGATCTCATATCATTACGATTGTTAATTATTTCACACTAAAGCATTCTCAGGATTTTAAGCAACAGCTTCTCTTCCGGAACATACCCGTCCGGGTCCTTGCCGGTTTCTGCATTATCGAGGTCCTTAAGATACCGTTCAAGCTTGCCTTCCTGGTACAGATCGAAAACTACGGGGTGGACGTAGTATTTTTTGCAGACTGCCCTTGTATTGCCGAGCCGTTGTGCGACAATGTCGAGCGCTGCAGGTATTTTTTTATTCATCTCAGCTTTGGTAGTGAAGTTTCCGACTTCCTTGAAAGCAACGAGCGCCTGTACCGTTCCCGCCCAGGTCCTGAAATCCTTGGCTGTAAAATCGCTGCCTGAAATTTCGCGTATGTACGTATTAACCATGCCCGAATCCACCGACTTTCTGTTTCCCTCTTCATCATAGTACTGGAACAATTCCTTCCCGGGGATGTCCTTGCAACCCTGGATAATATGCGCAAGCCTCCTGCTGGACAGATGAATGTTGTGGGGAACGCCTTTCTTGCCCTTGAACATTATCTTCAGCGTTGTCCCATTTATTTTCACATGATGATCCTTTAATGTTGTTAGGCCAAAGGAGCCATAAAGCCTTTCGTAGAAAGCATTCCCGACTCTTATGTTAACTCTTTCAAGAAGGCTGACCATTGCAGCGAGGACCTTAGGCAAAGGGTAACCGGGCTGTGATAAATCTTTCTCGATCCGTTGCCTTATGGCTGGAAGCTTTTCTCCGAAGCTGCGGAGCCTGAAAAATTTTGTTTCATTGCGTATCCTCATCCATACGGCATGATACCTGTACTGCTTCCTGCCGTTTTTGTCTATGCCTGTTGCCTGCAGATGGCCATTCGGCAGCTTGCATATCCATAGGCTTTCCCAGGCAGGGGGGAGGACCAGCCTCCTGATGCGGTCGAGCTGCTCCGGCGAATTCAGCTCAGTCTTACCATTCATGTATATAAACCCGTTCTCAGTCCTTACCCGTGTAAAACCCGGGTCAGCGGAGCTTACATACACCAGCCCGACTGCCTCTGCTGTTTTTGTGGCATCGTTTGAAATTACACGGAACAGCTTCCTTTCAACCTTAATATCATCGATATCGACCATTCCGCGCCCTTTCTTTTATCCATTGACAATCTCGCCGCCATTTACATGGATCACCTGGCCTGTTATATAACTGGCATCTTCACTTGCCAGGAAAACGTAGGCTGGCGCAACTTCAGCCGGCTGCCCCGGCCTTCCCATCGGTACATCAGTTCCGAATTCCTGGACGTGGTCAGCCGGAAATGTTGCCGGGATGAGGGGTGTCCAGATAGGCCCGGGGGCAACTGCATTCACCCTGATGCCCTTTTTTACAAGATTTGCCGAAAGGCTCCGTGTGAATGAGACTATGGCGCCTTTTGTGGAACTGTAATCAAGAAGCCCGGCTGATCCCCTGTACGCTGTAACAGAGGTGGTGTTTACAATTGCGCCTCCTTCAGACATCAAAGGCAGAACCTGCTGGGTCATCCGGAACATGGCGAGAATATTCACAGCGAAAGTCTCCATCAGATTTTCAGATGTGATCTTGAGGATATCATCAGCAGGATGCTGCACGGCTGCATTGTTTACCAGCACATCAATCTTGCTGAAATGCTTTTTTATTTCAGAGACTGCTTTTTTACAGTTTTCTTCCCTGGACAAGTCAGCTGAAACCGGAACGCATTTTTTCCCGTACTTGTCTTTAATGTATTTCACGGTGAATTCTGCATCTTCTCTCTCATCTTCGAGGAAAACGATTGCCACATCAGCGCCTTCTTTGGCAAATGCGATTGCAACAGAACGCCCAATACCGCTGTCGCCACCAGTGATTATGCATCTCTTCCCTTCGAGCCTGCCGTTCCCAGGGATATCGCGGTCGAACTCAGGCTGCGGATCCATTTTAGCTTCCAGACCGGGCAAGGGCTGTTCCTGTTTTTTGAAAACTTTCTTTTTCGGACTGGACTTCTGCATACATCTTGGTTTTGAACAAAGATGAGCAGAGGAGGATTCTTATATGTTACAGGATTTCTTTAAAATGTTGCAATAAAAAGTATCTGAAATGGTTTATCTGACATCCTTGTCTCCATCTATGATTGTACTGTTCTTGTCGCGAACAGCTGCAGTCCTTTCAGGTACCGAACGTAATCTCCGCCTCTGTGCTCTTTTGGTTACCTTTTCATTCTTCTCTGCCTTTTTCTCCTTTTCCATGATCATGATTTTTTAAAATTATACCTGCAAAGATGTAAAATGAAGGATGCGGTTCACTTATAATATCTGATGTTAATCTTACATAATTTGAGCAGCAAAACCTTGAATGTGGGAATAATATAACGATTTTGAATAATAATGTAACCTCGCAGAGTCGCGTATCATATATTTTTACACACCATCTGTCAGGAAAGTGTTGACAAGAATATCCTGAGGAGGACAGACCAACCAGCTTTTTACCGGAATGACGAATATTATCTCTAAAGGTAGTGTTTTCTATTCAGCTTCGGGAATTATTCCCATACAATCCCGTCTTAACGTTATTCCGTCAGCTCTGATTCAAAAGGCAGATTTCCGATCTGCATTGATATATGATCATGCTTCGACAGACTATGCACGAGTACTGTATAGTGTCAATTAAATATCTAATAATCTGTTAAATGGAAAATGACGCCTTGCATATACTTCTGGCTGATGACGATGAGGATGACCGTCTTTTTTTCAAGGAAGCTTTGCAGGAGATGAGAGTCAGGACAAGGGTCACACTTGTAAATGACGGCGTTCAGTTGATGAATTATTTAAATCAGCCTGGCAACAGTTTGCCGAATGTGGTTTTCCTTGATCTTAACATGCCACTGAAAAATGGAATGGAATGCCTTATTGAAATCAGGAAGAACAACCATCTCAAAGATCTCGCAGTGGCCATTTATTCGACATCTTCTTCTGAAGAATACATTGAAGAGGCTTTTGTTAAGGGAGCAAACATATACATCAGGAAGCCTGATGATTTCTCTGAACTCAAAATAATACTGGAACATGTTATCAATCTAAACTGGCAATATCACACATCCGGACTGAAAAAGGAGAATTTCCTTTTGAATATAAATATCAGGAAAGAGAATGAAGTTCCTAAAACATAACCTGACTTCACTGATTCTGGTCACGGTTTTGGCTATTTCAATTTTCATGCTTCTGATGGCGGCCAGTATCTCCTACAGGCAGATCAGTACACTCAGGCATTCGCAGGAATCGGTCATACGCTCCTACAGGATTTATGTTGAGCTTGAGCAGCTGAATAATTATGTGTCGGATGCTGAAACAGGTCAGCGCGGTTTTCTTCTGACAGGAGATTCCATATTTCTTTACCCGTATTTTGATGCCCTGCAAAGAATAAAATGGTCATTCAAGAGCCTGCATCAGCTGACGTCCACGGACGCGGGGCAGGTCAGAAGTCTTGATACATTGATCATCCTCATAAACCAGAGGGTGAAATGGCTTGGAATGATACTTGGCAGCGGCAGGTACACTGCCGACACTCCTGATACCCTCAGGAAATTGCTTCTGAAAGGCCGCGACATGATGTCAGTTTCGCTGAGGCAGATTGACAAGATGGTGTATACTGAGCTGCAGGTCCTGAAGGAAAGGGAAAATGACCGCCAGTACGAAATGAAGATCTCACCATTCTCTCTCCTTTTTGTTGTCGTCTTCTCCATTATCGTTTTTATCACTGCTTATTATAAGATAAACAAGGATCTGAAAGGCCTTGCGCGGAGCAACAATCAGCTCGTGATAAACAACAAAATCTTTGAGCATTCCGAGCAGATTGCGAATATAAGTCACTGGTACTGGAACCTGAGGGAAAATAAAATGACCTATTCGCTTAATCTCTACAGGCTTCTGGGATGCAAACCGAAAGAGTTTGAGCCCACATTCGAAAATTTCCTGCAGTTTGTTCACCCTTCCGACAGGCATCTTCTGATTGAAAATAAAAAAAAGGCCATGAAGGAGTTCACGCCTTCGATGACCTTCTACCGTATCCAGCGCAGAGATGGCGAAATCAGGCACTTCAAATCGACTTCAAAGCTGATCACGGATAATTTCGGCACCACATTCAGCATCGGGATTCATGCGGATATTACCGAACAGCATAAAAAAGACACACTGATAGGGGAAAAGCTCGCCGACCTGGAAAAATCGAACAAGCAGCTTTCGGCATTCAGCCATATCGCGAGCCACGATTTACAGGAACCATTGAGAAAGATCCAGATTTTCATTTCAAGGATCAAGGAAAGCGATATGAAGCTGATACCCGATCATGTGAAAGATTATATCTCCGGCATCAGGAAGGAAACTGTAAGAATGCAGAAATTTATCACTGATCTTTTGCTCTATTCAAGGGCCAGCAAGGCTGACAAGACATTTGAAGTGTCTGATCTGAATGAGATCCTTGAGAATTCGAAAAAGGAACTGTCACACCGGATCGAGGAAAGAAATGCAGTGATCAATTCCACTTCAGATCTGCCGACCCTGAATGTGATCCCTTTCCAGATACAGCAGCTTTTCAGCAACCTCATTTCGAACTCGATAAAGTACAGCAGGAAAGATACTAATCCTGTGATCGATATAACAACCGAAAAGGTAATTGGGAAAGAAATTCCAGGCTATAACGGAGACCCTGATAACAGGTTTCACCGGATAAGTTTCTCTGACAACGGGATTGGTTTTGATCAGCAATACGCCGAAAAAATATTCACCCTGTTTTACAGGCTCCACAGCAACAAAGAATACACCGGTACAGGAATAGGCCTGGCCATATGCAGGTTGATTGCCGAAAATCACAGGGGATACATCAGTGCACATGGCAACCCGGACAGGGGCGCGATTTTCTATATATACCTGCCTTTCAGGTAGTAGCCCTGCTCTTGACTGCTTCGGTCATTTTCCTGCTGCCATCGGCACACGGATCTTTTTCTTTAACAGCGTGTTCTGAAGGTTGAGCTCCTCCTGAGTTTAAATCTGCATATTGTCTTGTGAATTCGGCGCCATAGAACACGATCATGGATGAATAAGAAACCCAGAGAAGTACAAGGATTATCGATCCGGCAGCTCCGAATACAGATCCCGGGTTGGCCTTTCCAAAATAAAGGCTGAGTGCGAAACGTCCCAGTATGAACAGCAAAGCCGTAACAAAAGAACCTATCCACACGTCTCTCCATTTTATTTTAGCATCAGGAAACACTTTGAGCATGAGAGCAAAAAGAAAAGTGAGTATTCCCATTGATATTATAAAATTCACCACTTTCAGGACCACAAGAAGGGAATCTGAGAACTTGCCGGAAAGCCAGTCGCCGAATGCAGTCAGCATTGTGGAAACAAGCAAGGAGACCATGAGAAGGAATGCGATGGCTACAATGAGCCCGAATGAAAACAGCCTTGCTTTCAATAATTGGATGATCCCCGATTTTTTGGGGTCAGCTTTCACTTCCCAGATTATATTCAGACTTTTCTGGAACTGTACAAAAACACCGGTAGCCCCGAGAAGAAGAGTGAGTATTCCGATTATGGTTCCCCATATCGAAGTGTTCTGAGTCTGATTCTGCTGTTTTGAAATTATATTCTGGATCTGTTCGCCGGTATCCTGTCCAAGGGCGGCGGATATCTGGCCCATCACCTGCTGGTTGACAGCATCACGTCCAAAAAACCATCCTGCAAGCGTTATGATAACCACAAAAAGACCCGGAAGCGAGAATATTGCATAATATGCAATTACGGCGCTCTCACGGAAGGGATCCTTCGCCATCCATTCCTTGTATGCGCCTTTTGCAGATTTAAAAAACTTTTTCATCAGGCTGAATTTAATCCGTCACGGTGTATAAAATGATTCGGTCGTTGGTATAAAGTAAAAGGAATCCTGCCTTGGTAAGCAGGATTCCTGTGTGATTATTTTGAGCAGATCATTCTATGTTCTCAGAGTGATGACGCAACATCGTTCTTTGCTTCATATATTTTTGATTTGCCCTTATCGAGAAGGTCATTTGCCTGATGTTTGGCGCCTTCAAATTTCTGTTTCAGGGTATCCCTGAGCTCGTCGCCTTTCTCGCCAATCTTTCTCCTTGTTTCCGCACCTTTATCCGGTGCGTATAGTACGCCGAGGAGAGCTCCTGCTGCGGCACCTGCAACAATACCTGTTACTAAGCTTAAAATCAATTTACTGGTTTTCATTGTTTTATGTATTTGAGTTCAATATATAATAGGAAATTCCTTCCTAGAACTGGGAAGTCGTTGATGAAGTTCCACCCTCATGTGCTGCTTCAATGTTAATCACTGATTCAGCAAGATCAGTCAGTCTTTTGTCTGCTGCTTTTTCCTCCTCGAGTGTTTCTTCAAACAGCGATGCTGCCTCGAATTCTCCGAGTATATTGGCAAATGCACGGAGGCTTCCATAGGTTGCAATCTCATAATGTTCGATCTTCTGGGCAGCTGCAATAATTCCTGCATCGCGCACAGGTCCTTCATCAAGATCATCTGCTATGTCTTCGGCTTCCTCGATGAGTCCGTCCATTGCCTCGCATTTCTTTGCCTCAGCCGGTATGCCGAGGATCTCAAAGACATTTTCAAGTCTTGTAACCTGCTGAATGGTCTCTTCCATATGCTCGGTCAGTGCTTCAACCAGCTCCTGCGATTCAACCTTGTCAACCATTTCAGGCATGGCCTTTGTTATGGCCTTTTCTGCCCAGTACACATCTTTGAGCTGATCTTCGAGCAACTGCCTGAGATCTGTTTCATTTTGTGATTTATTTTTCATGCCTTTTGTTTTTATTAAATTACTAATCATGAATGCCTTTAATTCTTTACAAAGGTTGAAATCATGAAAGTTTAATACATTACATAATTCTACCATTATTTTACATTTTTACACCTTGTCCTGATCTCCTCCCCGGTCGCTTTTAAATGTAACAGATTCAGAAAATTATGTAAGAACATGCACCTTCACGGGAAGTACATTTGCTGCAAAAATGAATACCCGCAAAAAGAGCCTGAAAAAATTCCTGTTAAAATCACTTCTCATCATTGGCATAATAGTACTACTTCTGATTGCAGCTGCTTCACCCCTCGTAAAATACGTGGTTCAGAAATATGACGTAAAGTATACAGGAAGGGAAATTACTGTCGATCGTGTATTTGTCAATCCGCTGTCCGGCGCAGTCCGTCTACGTAATTTCAGGATTTATGAGGAAAACAGCGATTCAGTATTCATGTATATAAAGAGATTCAAAACAAACCTCTCCATACTTAAATTACTAAGCGGCACCTATGAGCTTACTTCACTTAGCGCTGACCAGCCTGATATTCATATAATTAGAACTGATTCACTGTTCAACTTTTCCGACCTTATCCGTAAATTCAGCGGAAATGAAAAAGACACAACCAAACCACCTGCACATTTCAATCTAAAACACATAAGGATAAATGACGGGCTTGTGAGGTATCATGAATATGATTTCCCATCTGAGATCAACCTGGCGGAAATAAACTTTTCAAGCTCCGGAATGATGTGGAATGTAGACACAATTGCCGGAAAGTTCTCTCTTGTTCCGGGCAACGGGAACCTGTCCGGCGACTTTACGGTGAACAAAGCGTCAATGGATTACAGGTTGTCACTCGATCTGAGTAAATTCAATATAAACCTCCTGCAGCCATACCTTACTGCGATGGCTGAAAATGCCGTTGCAAGGGCAGAAATCAATATCGGCATCGACGCAAAGGGCAACTTCAAAGAGCCTCTTAACGGCCAGGCAAGGGGAAAGCTGGAGATAGACTCCCTGCATTTCGGACGCGCTCCTGATAAAGATTTTTTCGCCATTGACAGGTTCCTGGTGAAATTCAATGAGATCAACCTTAAAGACAATAAGTTTTATTTTGATTCAATTCTTATTTCAAAGCCAGTCGTGCTTTACCAGAAATATGACACTTTGGATAATTTCCGCAGGATGTTCAGTACATACCTGGCCAAAAAAGCAAAGGAGAAAGCAAAGGAAGCAGCCGATACGATAAGCATGCTGGTGAGCCTGCTGGGCTCTGATTATTATGTCGGCAGCCTGGCACTGACAGACGGGAATATAGAATTCAACGATTATTCCCTCGCCGAAAAGTTCACTTTCAGAATGCACGATTTCACCATAAAGGCCGACACCATCGACAAGTCAAAAAGGAGGGTAAAGGTGCATTCTGAAGGAAAAATCAGCCCTGCCGGAAGTTTCACGGCAGACATCAGCCTGAATCCCAAGGATGAAAAGGATTTCAGCCTTGAATACAGGTTCCGGGATATTCCTGCACCTATGTTCAATCCTTATCTTATCACATACACTTCATATCCTCTTGATAAGGGAACGATAGAGATGCATGGTAAATGGACGGTGGTAAACAGCAATATAAATAGTCTCAATCATTTCCTCGCAATCGAGCCGCGCAGCTCAGAAAAGCAGAAAGGCAAGAACACGAAATGGGTTCCGATGCCGCTGATAATGGCTTTTGTTCGTGAGAGAGGGTCAGTGATAGATTATGAAATTCCCATTAAGGGTGACCTGAATAACCCTAAATTCAAGCTGGGCGATGTGATTACAGACCTGCTCAGGAATATCCTTGTTAAGCCTCCGACAACTCCTTATGGAATGCAGGTCAGAGCTGCCGAGAACAAGATCGAAAAAACACTGACGGTGAAATGGCAGATGAGACAGGCTTCAATAGGTGAGGACCAGGAGAAATTTCTGAAGGGAGTTGCTGACTTCCTGAAAGAAAACAAAGAAGCCAGGATAGTTGTGCAGCCGGTCTTTTACGAAGAGAAGGAGAAAGAAAACATACTGTTCTTCGAAGCAAAGAAGAAGTATTTTGTGGAAACAGGAAAGAAAGGAGCGACACTGCCCCTGTCAAAAGACGACTCGCTCAAGATAGGGAAGATGTCTACAAACGATCACTCATTCAAGAAGTTCCTGAACAGCAAATTCAATGATCCCGCAATGCTCACCCTACAGGAAAGATGCTACAGGTTCGTAGGCAGTGATGTTGTAAATCAAAAATATAAGCAGCTCATACGTCTGAGGGAGGAATCCTTCGTGAGCTACTTCAGAAAAAACAATACCGATGACAGGATCGAGATGCTGAAGCTCAAAGAGGAAATGCCTGTGAACTGGTTTTCATATTACCGTTTGAATTACAAAGGCGATATACCTGAATCTCTCCGGGAAGCATTCAACAAGCTGTTTGAATTAAATTCAGAACCACCAAGGAAGGAATACTTCAATTTCCTGCGGCGCAAATAGCAGGATGGATGAAAAATTTACATCCTTCTTCTGCCGCCCCGGGCAATGAGTGCAACAATCAGTATTATAACGACGACTGCAATAAATACGCCCACGCCAACACCTGTTTTAAAAACGCCTCCTATAAAATCACAACCGGTGAAGATAAGAACCGAAGCTGACAGCAGTGTTAAAAGGGAGAATGCTCTATTCATAAATCTCATTATTTAGATTACTTATTTAATGCATCATTGATCCGCTTTGCCGAGTCCTGATGAACAACCAGCACCTGCAGTGTTTTTGCTGCGAAAGCCTTGATCTCCGGATCTTTTCCGTTTTCTGATTGTTTGCGGAATTCATCTACATCCTTGTTGTGGTCATCCACCATCATTTTCATGTAATCCTTGTCGAAATCAGCGCCTTTTTTCTTCATCACGTCGTTCATATTATTCTGATGCTTGTCGTCCAGTGTGGCAGGCACAGTCATGCTCTTTCCTGCAGCAATTGACTTCAGCTCATCGTTAGCCTTAGAATGATCCCTGACCATCATCGCACCGAAATTTTTAACCCTGGGGCTTGATGCATTCTGCTGGGCATACCGGCCAAGCTCGACTTCCATCATGCCTCCGTAAGCGGCTTCCTGTACAAAATTTTCCACACTCTGAGGTTCATTGTCTTTATTTGCATCAACTTTTGCATTTTCAACGACAACGGCCTTGTCAGCAAGATTTTTGTTATCCTGCCTGTTTGCCCTCTGGTTGTTGCATGACATCATAACAAGAGGCACTGCCATAATTAAAAGGTACTTTGCGGTTTTCATTTTGTTGTATATTAATTTTTATTTCTCCTGAAAAATAAGGTGAGCAATCACTGCAGATGTTATGAGGATTGCCCACCTGTTCAACTATATATATATCTTTCGCCCGCACTTACCCTGACATTGATTTGTTTCCTTTCATGGTTGAACTGCCCCATTTGCAGGCGAAATACTCGAGTTTATCTACCTGTATACCCTGTCACCGGTATATTCTCTCCAGTTCTCCTCCAGGTATGATGCGTCTTCATCATTTCTGGGCCTGACACCCATAACAATGTCACCTTCCTTTATGTCTTTCTCATGTTTTTCTGCCCTGTCTTTCGGTATCCCGGCACCAATAAGCGCTCCGACAATTCCTCCCGTGATACCACCGGCACCTGCACCGGCTAATCCGGCAGCAATCGGACCTGCGATCACAAGACCCAATCCGGGTATGACAAGGCTTGTTCCCAGCGCAGCAATAATACCTGCCGTGGCACCAACAGCGCCGCCGATGGCAGAACCCTTACCTGCTCCTTCCATTGCTTTGTTTCCGAAATCCGTTTCTTTTTCCTTGTCCTTCTCATCAAAGTATTTTGCCCGTGTTTCATCAGACATGATGATATTTATCTCCTCATCTGTATACCCCCGTTCGCGCAACCTGTTATATGCGCGTTCAGCAGAGCTTCGGTCCCTGAAAGACCCCGTAAGGTAATTTGTATTTGTTTCCATATATATTTTTTTGGTGTGAGTAATATAAAGCGAAGTACAAAGTTGCTGAGACTCAAGATGAGTGTCGTTATACAATTTTTATTATCTGTTGCAACATAACGCACAGAAACAGAATAGCTTCAGGATAAAGTTGAATTATGCAAGGTTTAAGCTTTTTTGTGTAACCGACTCACCGCGTTAAGAAACTACCTTTGATTTCTTAACCTTTAATACATATAGATATGAATAAGGCAATTTTTTCGGGAAACTGGGATATGATCAAAGGCAAGCTGAAACAGAAATATGCCAATCTTACAGATGATGATCTGATGTACACTGAAGGAAGAGAGGATGAAACCCTCGGCAGAATAGAGAAGAAGCTCGGTAAATCAAGGCAGGAACTTGAAAAAATAATAAGGGGCCTGTAGGCTTTTTCATCCGATTGATTCTACAATTTTTAATAAAGCCGTCGCGAAAGCGATGGCTTTTCTCGTGGAACCCCGGATCTAAACCCGGTGCAACTCCGTGGTTAAAAATTTAAACCACGGAGTAACACGGAGTTTTAGCACGAAGTAACACGGAGTTTCAGAGCAAAGTAACACGGAGTATTCGCATGAAGTGATGCTGTTTTAAAACGTGTGATTAGCAAATGTGTGAATATTATAATCCTTTGGAAAAAAAATATAAAATGCTGCGAGATGTCAGACTGTATCTTTACCCCTCATTAAACAATAAGGGTGTGAAAATCAATATAAAATACGACATAAATCGGGCATGCAAGGTTATACTTCAGGAAAAGCTGGAAGAGATCGGAATACCGTTTATAATCAATGGTTTCGGTGAAGTGGAGGTCGATGGCTCTTTCACTCCCGAACAATACAGGCAGCTTGAAGCATCTATAAAAAAATACGGGATAGAGATAATAGACAATCCAAAGAATGCCCTTGTTCAGAAGATCAAGGAGGTGATAATTGACCTGGTCTATTCGGATTCCAAGTTGCCCGATTCGAAGATTTCAGCGTACATTGCCGATAGGATGAACCTGAGCTATAGTTATCTCGCCAAGATATTTGCAGAAGTAACGTATACTTCCATCGAAAATTTCATGATACTCCAACGCATTGAACGTGTCAAGAAGCTTATTATAGATGAGAAGCTCACATGCACAGAGGTCGCATGGAGGATGAACTACAGCAGCGTGGCTCATCTCTCGAACCAGTTCAAGAAAACGACGGGCTTGTCACCGACAGTGTTTCAGAGGATCATCGAAAGGAGAAAAAATCCACAGGAAGCCTGATCAAGCAGGATGGAAAAATTCATCGGATGTTCGGGATACTACTATGATCACTGGAAAGGGCGTTTTTACCCGGATAAACTTCCGAAAAATCAATGGCTCGTTTTCTATTCAACCCATTTCAACAGTGTTGAGATCAATAACACATTCTACAGGATGCCCCAGGAGAAAGCGGTAAAGAACTGGTATAATATAACGCCGCCCGATTTCCTGTTTGCAGTGAAAGGTTACAGGTACATAACACATATTAAAAAGCTTATAACTGATGATGACCTGCTCAGGTATCTTCATGAATTTCAGGAACTAGCAGGACTTCTGAAGGAGAAAGCCGGGCCACTGCTCTGGCAGCTCCCGCCAGGGTTCAAATCCAATCCCGGGAGGTTAGATAGATTCTGCATGGAGCTGAGCAAAGATTTCATCCATGTTTTTGAATTCAGGAATGAATCGTGGTTCAATGAAGAGATTTACGGGATTCTTGAAAAATACGGGTGTAGTCTGTGCATTGTTTCAGGCCCGTCTTCTGTTCCAAGGGTAATTAAAGCGACACACAACACCGCGTACATCAGGTTCCATGGAGAAGGCTCATGGTACCGCGACAACTACAGCAACGAATCTTTGCAGGAGTGGAAGGAAGCGCTCGATGAGACTCATGCGAAACGCCTGTTCGCATATTTCAATAACGACGCGAATGCGTTTGCCGTCTACAACGGAGAATATTTCGCTTCACTTTACAAGCAGTGAACTTCATACGTGTCTGATATCATGTTTCGGTTACTTTTTGAAAAATGAAACCGGGAAGAGGACATTTATCAACATTTCAACCGGTATTCATCCTTTTAATATATTTTTATGCCCGTAAAAAATTTATGGCATGAGCGGTTTCTTCGGCAGCATTTCAAAATCGGACTGTGTAACGGATGTGTTCTACGGTACTGATTACCATTCACACCTGGGAACTAAAAGAGCAGGATTGGCGTTTTATTCCTCAGACCGTGGATTCCAGAGAGCTATTCACAGCCTTGAAGACGGGTATTTCAGGAATAAATTTGACAATGACTTAAAGAGCTTTTCAGGGTTCTCAGGAATTGGAGTGATAAGCGATCATGAAGCACAACCAATTGTTGTGACTTCGCATATAGGAAGATTTGCCGTTGCGACTGTTAGCAAAATCGCCAATATCGATGAGCTTGAAAGCTCTTTCATGAAACAGCGCCGAACCTTCTCCGAAACCAGCCAGGGCTCCGTTAACCCGACTGAACTCGTCGCTATGATCATTGCAGAAGGGGAGGATCTTGTTTCAGGAATCAATAATGTCTATGATAAAATAAAGGGTTCATGTTCCATGCTTATCCTTACGGAAAATGGTTTAATTGCTGCAAGGGACAAGCTGGGCAGGACACCTATAGTGATAGGGAAGAAGAAGGACTCTTATGCAGTTTCATTCGAGACATGCGCTTTTCCCAACCTGGGGTTCGAGATCGAATATTACCTTGGCCCGGGTGAGATCGTGGAGCTTAATCCTGAAGGCTTCAGGCAACTGAAAAAGCCTGAATCAAAAATGCAGATCTGCGCGTTCCTCTGGGTTTATTTCGGTTATCCTCCTTCATTTTACGAAGATGTAAATGTCGACGAAACAAGGTTCCGCTGCGGAGCCTCACTTGCCAAAGACGATGATGTTCATGCCGATTTCGTCGCAGGCATACCAGATTCGGGCGTGGGGCATGCGATAGGATACAGCGCCGAAAGGAAGATTCCCTACAAACGGCCATATGCAAAATATACGCCTACCTGGCCGCGCAGCTTCATGCCGCAAAACCAGGAAACACGCGACCTGGTTGCAAAAATGAAACTGATACCAAACCCCTCGGTGATCAGGGGGAAAAATGGCGTATTCCTCGATGATTCAATCGTTCGCGGCACACAGCTGAAGGATAATGTGAAGCACCTTCATGACTGCGGCATAAAGGAAGTTCATATTAGAATAGCCTGTCCACCGCTCGTACATGCCTGCGAATTCCTGAATTTCAGCAGGTCAAAATCCATCTATGATCTTGCTACGAGGAGAGTGATCAAGCAAATGGAAGGATCAGAAACCGTCGATGTGAAAAAATACTCGGATTCGGGAACTCAGAATTATGCAGTTATGGTCGATAACATAAGAAAAAATCTGAACCTGACTTCACTCAAATACCAGAAACTGCCTGATCTCGTAAAGGCAATCGGACTTCCCAAGGAGAAAATATGCACCCATTGCTGGGACGGGAGCAGCTATTTTTAATTCATTATCAGTAATTTAAATGCTCTTTATAAAGAATTACGTAATTAATTACGTAATTCTTTTGTGCAGGGTGAAAACTTCAAATTGCAATCTTTTGCTGTAATTGTATAATTCTCTTTGCACAACGGTGCCTAATTTTGGCATTTAATTTTTCATTTAAAATTTATGATCATGAAGAATGCCATAATATCTTTTGTTTTTGCAACTGCAATTATGATAGGCTCAGCCTGCAGCACTGCGAAGGATGTAAGAGTAACCGAAAGAAGAGACAGCGACGGCACTGTCGTCAAAAAGGAAAGAAAAATAGACAATGACGGCGATGTTGTTGTGAAAAAGAAAAAACACCGCAGGGGAGATGATGACAAGGACGTGAAAGTTAAAGTCGACAGGGACAGGCGGAATGATGTCAACGATGATCAGCCTGCCATAATAATTAAAAAAGACCGTTAATCACCCTGTGTCTTCCATTTGTTTTAAGTTGCCGCATGTCATATCTTTGATCTTAAAGCAATGACATGCGGATTTG
>DATGWQ010000030.1:0-7577 GCA_035299385.1 Bacteroidales bacterium
TTTCCACAGTTGAAGACATAACCGAGAACCAGGGCATTAAAACCGCAATTCTCAATGTCTCATTTACCGCACATATGCCCGATTGCCTTGAAATGCCTTACAAACCTGTAATTCTCGGGTCAGTAGAGCCGGCACCCGGCAAACCGGCATACAGGATGGGAGGGAACTCCTGCCTTTCGGGTGATGTGATGGGTGACTGGTCCTTCGATAAAGAGCTTCGACCCGGGGACAGGATCGTCTTCTGGGATATGATCCATTATACAATGGTGAAAACCACTACATTCAACGGGGTGCATCATCCGTCAATAGGCATCTGGACAAGAGAAGGGGAGTTCAAGCTGATACGGGAATTTGGATACGAGGATTATAAAAACCGGTTATCTTGATTAATTTGCCCCTCCCGACCTCCCCAAAAGGGGAGGAGAGTGAAGGAATTGTAATTCAGCATGAAAACTAAAGTCCCCCCATTTGGGGGGGATTTAGAGGGGTTTTTACTTCTTTCTGTTTATTGTAATATCCGTTACAAAAAGCTTATCCGTAACGCTCACCGCATTCACGATTTTCTCTGCGACCTCCGCAGGATCCATGAATGTACTTGTGTCGCGGTTCTGTCCCGGCATTTTCCAGAAGTCGGTTTTCATTCCACCCGGGTACACGGCAATGATATTCCTTTTCTTTCCTTTCAATTCTGTCCTCAGCGCCTCAGTAAAGCCCCTTGCGCCCCATTTGGCTGCACAGTAGATGGTTTCTTCAGTGCGTCCGAAAAGTGCAGATGTCGACATGATATTCACTATTGTCAGCTCCTCCTCTTCTGGCGTGATACCGAGAATACATGATGTCAGTATGATCATTCCCCTGAGGTTGGGCTCGAAAACCCGGTCGATCAGCTCGCCTGTGGATCGGTGGGCAGCGTTGAATAGTCCGGCTCCTGCATTGTTGAAAAGGTAATCAGCCATGTAACTGTTCTTTTCAAGGAATTCGATGACTTTGCTGACTTCCTCATCTTTGCCCACGTTGCACTGAAGTGATTCCACGGAGCTTCCATTGCTCTCAGCTGAAAGCCTCCTCACCGCTGCATCCCTTTTTTGATTATTGCGGCCAAGGATGAGCACATTTTTCCCGCCCTTCACCAGCAATGATGCAATTTCAAGGCCAAGTCCGCCTGTGCCTCCGCTTATGATTGAGATCTTCTTCATTATTTTTCTTTTTTCAAATATACCGAAAGTATCCTATTCATAAAGATTGAATACTTTTGCAGATCAAAACCCTCCTATGATCAGAAAGTGGATCAGAACAAGGGCGCACCTTGCCCTCCTTGCAGCAAACATAATTTACGGGCTTAATTTTGTCTTCGGAAAAGCAGTGATGCCGGAGTTCATAAAACCATTTGCACTGCTTACTGTCCGGAATGTTATCACCCTGGCGCTGTTCTGGATCACATCCCTGTTTATTCCGAAGGAGAAGGTTGAAAGGAAGGACCTGCTGTACATTATTTCGATTGCAGTTTTCGGCGTTGTCATCAACCAGGCGCTCTTTCTCTGGGGGCTTTCACTGACATCTCCCATCAATTCTTCTATCATCCAGTCCATAAACCCCATCTTTGCCTTCGCTTTTGCCGCCCTGATCCTGAAGGAAAAAATCACCTTCCTCAAAGGTGCGGGTCTGATCCTGGGTTTCACCGGCGTGATGATCCTGATCCTGGAGAACGGGACCCCCGATGTTTCATCCAGTACATTCCTGGGAGACCTGTTTTGTCTGGTCAATACAATCAGCTGGGCATTATATACTGTTTTGATAAAGAGGATGTTGGAGAAATACCATCCTGTGACTGTTATGAAATGGACTTTTCTTGCTGGTTTCTTTATCAATATACCGATAGGCTATGGTCAGTTCAGCCAGACAGCCTGGTCTTCCATCCCTTTAAGTGCATGGCTGCAGATAGGTTTTGTGGTAGTCTTCGCAACTTTCCTCGGTTACCTTTTGTTATCTTACGGTTTGCGAAGGCTCAGCCCGACTATTGTCAGCATATACACCTACATGCAGCCTGTCCTGACGGCATGGCTTGCGACACTCCTGGGACAGGATAAAGTAACTCTCATAATGGTGATTGCGGCTGTTATGATTTTTCTTGGTGTTTATGTTGTAAGCCTTCATAAAAACAAGCTGCCTTATATGAATCAGAAATGAGGACCTGCATTGTTATATTACTCCTGTTTGTCCTCCTTCCTGCAAATGCGAAAGACGGGTATCCGCGCAACAAAAATGCAGATATCATCCACTACGATTTTTTTGTGGCAATAAATGATTCGACTGACAGGATTGAAGGAAAAGCGATCATTGAGGTTCATTTTACAGAAGCCTCTGATTCCATTTCATTTGATCTTGCCAGTGTTGACAGCACCGGGAAAGGCATGACCGTTACGGGCCTGTTGGCTGACACGCTTTCCGTAATGTGGAAGCATCTTGATTCGCGGCTGGTGATCAACTATCCTGCAAAAACAGGAGATACAATCAAATATACGGTCCTGTACTCAGGCATTCCCTCCGATGGTTTAATAATATCAAACAATAAATTCGGCGAAAGGGTATTTTTCTCCGATCACTGGCCAAACCGGGCACATTGCTATCTGCCATGCATTGATCATCCGTATGACAAGGCAACAGTCGACTTCCATATCAAGGCGCCGATGAAGTACAAAATTGTAGCCAGCGGTGTCCGGGTAAGCAGTGATTCCAACGACAGCATTAAAATATCACACTGGAAGGAATCAGTGGTGCTGCCTGTGAAGGTGATGGCATTCGCGGCTGCTCCTTTTGCAGTTGATACATCCGGCCTGGTTGACGGGATCACCGTTACTTCATGGGTCTTCCGGGGAAACATGGAACAGGGTTTTAAAGACTACTCCGTTGCCGTGGATCCTTTAAAATATTATATCGCCCGTATTGGTGAATACCCTTTTGAAAAGCTTGCCAATGTACAGTCCAAAACAATTTTCGGCGGGCTCGAGAACGCGGGCAATATCTTTTATGCTGAAAGGTCCGTTACCGGTAAGGGGAGGGCTGAGAGCTTGATGGCTCACGAAATAGCTCACCAGTGGTTTGGTAACAGTGTCACTGAAAACGATTGGGATCATGTATGGTTAAGCGAGGGATTCGCAACTTATCTTACTTCGATGTATTTTGAATCGAAGAACGGAAAGGAAGCGCTAAAAACTGATCTCGATTCGACAAGAGCACGACTGATCAGGTATTACAGGAAAAACAAAATGCCTGTCATAGATACCGCCAATACTGACCTGATGAAGCTTCTCAACATGAATTCTTACCAGAAAGGCGCCTGGGTTTTGCACATGCTGAGGAATCTTGTGGGAGATGAAGCCTTTTACAGGGGATTGCGGACGTATTATGAAAGTTTCAGGAATGGTAATGTGCTTACGGATGATTTTGTAAGTGTGATGGAGGAAGTAAGCGGCAAGGAGCTGAATTCATTTTTCCGTCAATGGCTTTACACCGGCGGGCATCCTCAACTGAAGATATGGACAAAAAAAGGTTTCAGGAGAAAATACACCATCAATGTTGAACAGCAGCAGGAGCGCCTGTTTGAGTTCGAGCTTGAGCTTCTTGTAAAAACATCATCGGGTGAAGCCCTGCAAAAAGTTCATGTAACCAACCAGTTGACGCAATTTGAGATCCAGTCAAAAACACCACCGCGGATCACCCCGGATCCGGATGTTAAACTGTTATTTCAGTTAGTTCCATAACCTTTTTACCACGACTTATTTATCAATCACCCCCGATCCGACAACCTCATCACCCTCATACCATGCTGCAAACTGTCCGGGAGCGATGCCACGCTGAAGCTCTTCGAAGATCACGTAAATTCCTGCTTTCCTGCAATATAGCTTTGCGGCCTGCAGAGACTGCCTGTATCTTATCCTTACCTTGTAATCACGGTTCTCACCCGCCTGCATACTGAGATCAGGCCTGATCCAGTGGACTTCATCCTTTCTTATGAAGAGCCCTTTGCGGTTCAGTCCGGGGTGACCATGGCCTTCACCGGCATAAACAATATTGTTCTCGACATCGGTCGCAATTACGAACAAAGGCTCCTTGTGCCCTCCGACATTCAGCCCTTTTCTCTGGCCAATGGTAAAGAAATTTGCGCCACTGTGATTGCCGATGATCTTACCTGAATCCTTTGAATGATGATAAGGCTCCGAGAGGGATACCAGCTCATTTTCATCCGCCGGATCAGCCGGATAACCGGTCTGATGTTCAGGGTATATCGAGGGATCTGTAATTTCAATTATGTGGCCTTTTCTTGCTTCAAGCTTCTGCTGAAGAAAAACAGGCAGATCGACTTTGCCAACAAAACAAATTCCCTGGGAATCTTTTCTCTGAGCTGTAGCAAGACCAAGTTCATCAGCTATCCGCCTCACTTCCGGCTTCAGCATATTACCTATGGGGAACATGGCTGTTGCCAGCTGATCCTGGCTGACCTGGCAGAGAAAATAGCTTTGATCTTTATTTCCGTCCCTGCCTGAAAGGAGCCTGAATATTATTTTCCCCTGACGAACAATCTCATCTTTCCTGCAGTAGTGACCTGTAGCCACGAGATCACCTCCGAGTTTTTTTGCTTCAAGCACAAAAGAATCGAATTTGATTTCCCTGTTGCAAAGTACGTCAGGGTTTGGCGTCCGGCCTTTTTCGTACTCAGAGAACATGTAATCGACAACCCTCTTCCTGTATGGCTCGCTCAGATCAACCTGGTGAAACGGTATTGCAAGCTTTTTTGCCACCATCTCGGCAAACATCAGGTCATCTTCCCAATGGCATTCGCTTTGAATAAGTCCTGTCGTATCGTGCCAGTTCTTCATGAAAAGCCCTTCGACCTCATAACCCTGCTGCTTCAGCACGGCCGCTGCAACACTGGAATCAACACCCCCCGACAATCCGACTATCACCTTCTTTTTCACGGTGCAAAGATAGAAAAAACCCGCCCATCCTCTTCATATGCGGAAATGGCTTTCCTTAAAAGATACATTATCGGGTACTTGGGTCCCTGGTAGATTTCTGTCCTTTTGAGATCGACCCGGCACCGAGCACCCAGCACCCAGCACCCATCCACAAGCAACAAGCACCCAGCACCCGGCACCTATAGGAATATCTCAGATTTTTAAAATATCTTCGCCTCATGTCCTCCGGCAAACTAACGATATACAATGCTTCTGCAGGTTCAGGCAAAACATACACACTGACAGGTATTTACCTTGCATACCTGTTTAAGGGAAGGCACAACTACAGGAAGATCCTTGCTGTGACCTTTACCAACAAGGCAACCGCGGAAATGAAATCAAGGATACTGGAGAATCTGCACCTCCTCTCTTCCGGTGAGAAAAGTGAGTACCTGGACGAACTGGTTTTATCTACCGGTCATTCAAAGGAAAAGATCCGGCAGGAAGCAGGTGAGATACTGAATTCGATCCTTCATGATTATTCAAGATTTTCAGTGTCGACTATCGATACTTTTTTCCAGAAAATACTCCGGGCTTTTGCAAGGGAAGCAGGATTGCATTCAGGATACAATATCGAAATAGATCATAAGATCATTCTTTCCGCAGCTGTCGATGATATGATCTCATCCGTGGCTACGGACGATCAGCTCAGACGATGGCTGACAAACTATGCCATTTCAAATATCGATGATGGTAAATCATGGAATCCGCGTAATTCCATAATGAAGCTCTCGGAGGAGATCTTTCGTGAAAAATTCAAGCTTCTTTCGCAGGGCGAAATTCAGAAGCTTGAAGACAAGGATTTTCTCCAGGACTATATAAAAAAGATACGGGCAGTTAGCTCTGATTTTGAAAAATCCCTTACAGTTTACGGGAATGCTGCCCTTAAGATCTTTCATGAATTCGATCTTGCAGATGACATGTTTTACAGGAAAGGGCAGGGGATCCCACGATATATCCGGGCCCTTGATTCAGGTGAGATATGTGAGCCGAACAGCTATGTCAGGGAGATATTTTCAGAACCGCCGCGTTGGTCAACAGGAGCACAGGCTACTAACCTGGCTGCAGCCATCGGGGCCGGACTGGATAAGATCTTAAGGGATGCAATAACATTTTATGATGGCAACATAATCAATTATAGGACGTCAAAAGTCATATCGCAGAATATTTATGCACTCGGCATCCTTTCAGATGTGATGAGGAAAGTGAGAGAGATTGCATCTTCGTCAAACACCTTCCTTCTTTCGGATGCGGGAGAATTCCTTAACCTCATAACCAAAAATGACCAGAGCCCTTTTATTTATGAAAAGGCCGGAAACCGGTTTGAAAACTTTATGATCGATGAGTTCCAGGACACATCGAGGATCCAGTGGAATAATTTCGAACCGCTGATAGAAAACAGCCTTGCGCAGGGAAATGACAACCTGGTTGTCGGTGATGTGAAGCAGTCCATCTACCGCTGGCGGAACAGCGACTGGACAATACTCGAGTCTATGCTGGGGAGTAAATCGGAACGTTTATTGAGTATGCCACTTAAGGTCAACTGGAGAAGCTGCCCAGGCATCATAAATTTTAACAATGATCTTTTTACCGTTCTGCCTTACCTTCTTGAGCAGAAATTCGCACACGAGGGAATTCCTTCGAATTTCAGGGAAATGTACTCTCAGGCTGTTCAGGTTGATCCGGGTAAAAGGACCGGCGGATATGTGAGAATTGAGTTCGTCGGTAATGATGAAGGCAAAAAATGGAAGGAAAAGGTACTTGAATCTATTCCCGGGGTCATCGGGTCTCTCCAGGATAAAGGTTACCGGGCTTCAGACATCGGCATCATCGTCCGTGACGGCAATGAAGGCTCCATGGTACTGAAGACACTCATCGACCATTCTGCAAAGCATACTTCAGAAAATGCCGGCAGGTATAATTTCAACGTGGTTTCCAATGATTCACTGTTGTTGTCAAATTCTCCTGTTGTAAATTTTATTGTTTCCTGTCTTAATGTAATCAATGACCCCACAGACCCGATCTCAAGAGCTGCATTGAACAGGTTCTATACTTTATCAAAGGCAGATGCAGCCGAAATCAGCGGGGAAGAGGTTAGTGTTCTTCCGGAAGCATGGGAGACGATGCTGGCAGAACTCGGAAGAAAAGCTTTGTTTGAAGCTGTCGAGAGAATAGTCTCGTATTTTGAGCTGGGTCGCAATTCGGCGAATGCTGCATATATCAATGCGTTTCAGGATCTGGTGTTGAGCTTTGCCGGGAACAATACTCCTGACATTCGTTCTTTCCTTGAATGGTGGGAAGAGACAGGTTGCCGGAAATCCCTTTCTGTACCCGGTAACCAGGATGCACTCCGCATTCTTACGATCCATAAATCAAAGGGACTTGAATTCAGGGTTGTCATCCTTCCTTTCATTTCATGGAATCTCGATCATCGGCCGGGAAAACAGCCTCTTCTCTGGGTCCGTCCGGATGCAGCTCCTTTTGACGGGCTGGGCATTGTTCCTGTTAAATGCGTGAAAGATCTCGCAGGTACTATTTTTTCAGAGTATTACTTCGAGGAAA
>DATGWQ010000031.1:0-3695 GCA_035299385.1 Bacteroidales bacterium
GGAAAAAAGACTTATGTCATTTATTATGATGAAAAAATTCGTTAAATTTGATAAACACTCTGAATTACAAAATTCTAAATATTATTTGTTATGAACGTCCCGTCAAACTTATTGTACACGAAAGATCATGAATGGCTCAGGACCGAAGGTGAATTCGGCTACGTGGGGGTAACCGATTTTGCCCAGTCAGAGCTCGGAGATATAGTATTCATCGAAATAGAGACTCAGGGTGAAACCATAGGTAAAGGGGATTCATTCGGAACTATTGAAGCTGTAAAGACCGTATCTGACCTGTTCATGCCTGTTGCCGGGGAAATAGTTGAAGTAAATCCCGATCTTGAAAAATCTCCCGAGCTCGTGAATAAGGATCCTTACAATAAAGGATGGATGATCAAAATCAAGATCAGTGATCCTTCAGAGACAAAGAACCTTCTGAACGCTGAGAAATACAAGGAGCTGATCTAGATAATCATTCTCTCTTCATATTCAGGCGAGGTTTAGCCCTGCCTTGAAGAGAGGGGAATACTATTAATGCTCCGTGGCAAAGAATTACGTAATTAATTCAGTAATTAATTACGTAATTCTTTGTAGCGGAAATAAAAAAAGTCAGGTGCAAACCTGACTTTTTCATGTGATTCTGAATATATATTATTACAGGGTTTTCTTTACCTCGAATTCCTGGTATCCTTCAATAACGTCGCCTACCTTGATATCGTTGAAATTCTGGATGTTCAGACCGCATTCATAACCTCCGACAACTTCCTTCACATCGTCCTTGAAGCGTTTGAGTGATCCGAGCTCGCCTGTGTAGATCACGATGCCATCGCGGATGATCCTGACTCTGGTATTCCTTGTGATCTTGCCTTCCTTCACGTAACATCCGGCGACAGTTCCCACCTTTGTCACCTTGAATATATCCCTTACTTCCAGGGTGGCAACTATTTCCTCTTTCACTTCCGGACTGAGCATTCCCTCCATAGCCGACTTGATCTCCTCAATTGCGTTGTAGATGATCGAGTAAAGCCTTACATCGATCTCTTCCTTCTCGGCAAGACGCCTTGCACTGAGCGAAGGCCTTACCTGGAAGCCGACAATGATGGCGTTTGATGCAGCAGCAAGAAGGACATCAGACTCGGAGATCTGACCGACTGCCTTATGAATGATATTAAGCTGGATCTCTTCAGTCGACAGCTTGATCAGCGAATCGCTCAGCGCTTCTACGGAACCGTCCACATCACCTTTGACGATGATGTTAAGCTCCTGGAAGTTCCCGATAGCGATCCTGCGTCCGATTTCGTCAAGAGTAATGTGTTTCTGAGTACGCAGGCCCTGTTCCCTCTGGAGCTGGGCTCTTTTCGTCGCGATGTCCTTGGCCTCGCGGTCACTTTCCATCACATTGAATTTATCGCCTGCCTGCGGTGCGCCGTTAAGACCGAGTATAAGCGCCGGAGTGGCAGGACCGACCTCATCGACCTTGTACCCGCGCTCATTGTACATTGCCTTCACATGGCCGAAGCTTGCTCCTGCAAGCAATATGTCACCAACCCTCAGGGTACCGGCTTTAACCAGTATTGTAGCCGTATAACCGCGGCCCTTGTCGAGAGATGATTCGACCACAGTGCCGATTGCGGGTTTGTCGGGATTGGCCTTGAGGTCGAGGATCTCGGCTTCAAGAAGTACCTTTTCAAGAAGCAGGTCGATGTTGAGACCGCTTTTTGCAGAGATCTCCTGCGACTGGTATTTGCCTCCCCAGTCTTCCACGAGATAGTTCATGGCGGCAAGCTCTTCCTTGATCCTGTCGGGGTTGGCGGTGGGCTTATCTATTTTGTTTATGGCAAAAACGATCGGGACACCCGCAGCAGAAGCATGGTTTATTGCTTCCTTTGTCTGGGGCATCACACCATCATCAGCTGCAACGACTATGATTGCAATATCAGTGATCTGTGCACCGCGGGCGCGCATGGC
This sequence comes from Bacteroidales bacterium, assembly GCA_035299385.1. GTDB lineage: Bacteria > Bacteroidota > Bacteroidia > Bacteroidales > VadinHA17 > LD21. Next base: position 1,966 of record DATGWQ010000031.1, read on the forward strand.
AGTAAATGCCTCGTGACCGGGTGTATCGAGGAATGTGATCTGCCGGCCGTCCTTAAGGTTGACTGCATATGCACCGATGTGCTGCGTTATGCCTCCTGCTTCACCGGCAACGACGTTTGTGTTGCGGACATAGTCGAGAAGCTTGGTTTTCCCGTGGTCGACATGACCCATTACGGTAACGATCGGGGGACGTGGTTTAAGCTCATCCTCTGTATCCTCCGTTTCCCTGACTGCTTCCTGCAGCTCGGCGCTCACAAACTCAACCTTGTACCCGAATTCGTCAGCAAGCAGAGACATCGTTTCGGCATCGAGCCTCTGGTTTATGGAAACGAAAAGGCCAAGGCTCATGCATGTCGAGATGATGTCTGTGACAGGCACGCTCATCATTGTTGCGAGCTCATTAACCGAGACGAACTCCGTGACCTTAAGTATGTTCTTTTCAGCTTCGATGAGGTTTGCTTCCTCCTGGTGCTTCTGGCTGAATGCCTCCCTCTTTTCCCTTCTGTACCTGGAACCCTTGGATTTTCCTTTTGTGGTCAGCCTGGCCAGGGTTTCCTTTATCTGTTTCTGTACTTCCTCTTCATTAACTTCAGTACGTACGGGCCTCTTTTTCAGTGTTGATCTTCTGCCGGTCCCGGGCGCCTGCGGCTTATCCTTTTTATCGGTCTGAACGGGCTGGGCAACTGCGGCAACGTTTTCCTTTTCCTTCGTTATCCTTTTCCTTCTCTTTTTCCTCCTGAAGTCGCCATCCCCGTTAACATTGACAGGAACAGGTTTTTTCTTTTCCTCGACAGGAAGGTCTATTTTCCCGACAACCCTTGGGCCTGCAAGTTTCTGATACTCGGGTTTATAAAGAACTTCTTCCCCGGCGGTCGGAACTACTGCCGGTGCGTCCAGTGGTGGTGCTTCGACAGGCGTTGGCTCTGCGACAGGAGTGACAGGCGTGACAGGCTCAGGTTCTTTTTTCGCCTTCACTTTAGGAGCTTCCTCTTCAACGGCTTTTTCCTTCTTTTCAGCTGTTTTTTCCTTACCGTCAGGTTGTTCTTTTACCGGTTCTTCTTTCCTGGGAGCCTTCTCCTTTGTCACTGTGTCGAGATCTATCTTCCCGACAATGCGCAGATCGATATTTGACTTAGATTTTTTGTCTTCTTCAGCTATAGGTTCAACAGGTTTCTCGGCGGGTTTTTTCTTTTCTTCCTTCTTTTCTTCCTTCTCGACAGGAGGAGTTACCGGTGGCTTTTTGGCCGGCTCCTCTTTCGGGGGCGCCGGTTTTTCAACTTTTGGCTTGAGCGTCTTTTCCAGGTCGATCTTGCCTACAAGCTTGATGTCGGGTTTTTTGATTTCTGTTCTGATATCCACAGACTTAAGACCTGAGGAATCCTTAATGAGAACATTACCATCCCTGTCGGATTCTTCACTCTCCTGCTTTTCCGGAACATCATCAATCGACACTGTTTCTTTTTTCCGGTGAAGATCCTTGAGAATGAGTTTCTCCGATTCTTTTTTCACGCTGATATCAGTACTGTACTCTTTTACCAGTAGAAGATATGCATCATGTGGAAGTTTTGTATTTGGGTTTGGATCAAGGTCAAAGCCTTTCTTATGGAGAAATTCCACAATGGTGGAAATCCCCACGTTGAATTCACGGGCAGCTTTGCTTAATCTTGTAACCTTAACATCTTCTGTCATAAATGTGCTTTGCCTTTCCTTTATTCAGGGATTAAAACTAT
>DATGWQ010000032.1:0-37042 GCA_035299385.1 Bacteroidales bacterium
ATAAAGAACATTATCCAGTTTGTTGTTCCCATTCCTGTAAGCAGGTAGAAGCAGGACAGGAGGCCCAGGACAGGGATAAGTGAATAATTTTTCAGGAAAGAAAGCGCCGCAATAACAATCCAGACGACATAGAATGTGATCACCGGAATATTGAAATGTCTTCCGTCTCCATGATAAATCGAACCGGGCACATACGTGAAAATAAGGATAAAGGCTGCAATTGTGATAACCGGGACAATCCACCTGGCATTCACGTAGGGCATCCTGAATTTGCCTTTTACCCTTTCACCCGTTTCCCTCGGAAGGATAAGCATTCCCCCGCACACCAGCACAAATGCAAACAGGGTTCCGATGCTGGTAAAATCGAGCACCAGTTTTTCATCAACAAAGAATATGGGGATGCCTACAACCAGCCCGGTCACTATTGTTGCAAATCCGGGTGTCTTGTATTTGGGATGAATTGACGAGAATTTCTTCGGCATCAGTCCGTCGCGGCTCATGCTCATCCATATCCTGGGCTGGCCCATCTGGTAAACGAGGAGTATGCCCGTCATGGCAATGACAGCTGCAACGGACACAATCAACAGCATCCATTTCATACCTTTCAGCTTGAATATCTCGGCCAGGGGATCGCTTACCCCCATGAGCTTATATGATACCATACCTGTGATTATAAGCGCAAGGATGATGTATATTACAGTGCAGATCACAAGGGCATAGATCATTGAACGTGGCAGGTCCCTCTGGGGATTTTTTGTTTCCTCAGCAAGTGTTGATATTGCGTCGAAGCCGATGTATGCAAAAAACACGGCCGACACACCTGCCATCACCCCGCCGAAACCGTTTGGCAGGAAAGGTTCCCAGTTATTGATGTCGATGTGGAACAGCCCTACACATATAACGAGCACAATTATGGCTAGCTTTGTGACCACCATTGTATTGCTCAGGTTCCGTGATTCTTTTGTACCGATATAAACAAGGCTTGTAAGAAGAATATTTATTGCAACCGCAGGCAGGTCGAATATTATTTTCAGGCCTCCAACCTCCGGTGCGGTCATCCAGGCTGTTAACCCTTCACCCCGTATGTTTGAAATGAATGACTCGTGGGCATTCCTATAGTTTGTTGTCAGCCATTCGGGAATGCCGGGAATGAGGTTGGTAAAATAACCGCTCCAGGAAAATGCAACATAGATATTACCAATGGAGTACTCCATTATAAGAGCCCATCCTATTATCCAGGCAAATAATTCTCCGAAAGTGATATACGCATAAGTGTATGCACTGCCCGATACCGGCACCCTTGAAGCGAATTCCGCATAGCACATTGCCGTGAAGCCGCATGCAATTGCGCAAATGATATAAAGGAATATGACGCCCGGTCCCCCGTCGAAGCATGCTTTGCCGATGGCGCTGAAAACTCCTCCCCCGATTATGGCGGCTATACCAAAAAATGTCAGGTCCCTGACTGAAAGAACACGGCGCATTCCCGAGCTGTGCCCCTCCTCATCAGTCGAAAGGACCGATTTTCTGCGGAATAATGAATTCAACTGGCAGTTTTATGAGCAGGTAAATATATGCTTAAATAAAAGATGAAATGACGGCTCTCTGCAAATTAGATCAGTTTCAGTTTGGAAACGGAACTTCCTTTCCCGTCAGTCTTATCCGACCTGTCACAACCTGTGTGAATGAGGGATCAAGGTATCCTTTGAAACCCGGTTGCTTCCCTCCGACAGAGATTGTAAAATATCCCGGCTCGACAACCCTCTTTTCTTTGTTGTTGATGATCGAGAACTGGCGTGGTTGGAGGACAAATTCGACATCTTTGCTTTCACCCGCTTTGAGGTTCACCCTTTTAAATCCTTCAAGCTGCCTGACAGGCCGTGGAGTCGTTGCTTTCTCATCTGTAAGATAGAGCTCCACTACTTCATCACCTTCTATTTTCCCGGTGTTAGTAACCGTAACCGATACAGTGACCTTTTCACCAGCAGCGGCTTTTTCAGGTATTGAAAGGTTGCTGTATTCAAATGTTGTGAAGCTCAGCCCGAAACCAAAAGGGTAAAGCGGATCCTGCCTGAAAAACCTGTACGTTTTCCCTTCCATATCGTAATTTTCAAATGCAGGTATCTGATCTATCGATTTATAATAAGTAACAGGAAGTCTTCCGGCAGGACTGTAATCGCCGAAAAGAACATCAGCGACGGCATTGCCTCCCTGCTGTCCTCCATAACCTGCAAGAAGAATGGCAGATGCTTTTTCCTGGGCCTTGTTGACCGACAGTGCGCCACCGTTGGTCAGGATAACAATAACCGGCTTTCCTGTTGCACTGACGGCATCGAGAAGCTGCTCCTGCACCGCAGGAAGATTAAGGCTGGTACGGTCACCGCCGCTGAATCCTTCAATCTTAATAGGCATCTCCTCGCCTTCAAGCCTTTGTGAAAGACCCAAAACAAGCACCACTGCATCTGCCTGTTTTGCAGCAGCAACAGCATCATTCAGAATGCTTGGCCTCGGAGGCGTCCACAGCAGCTTCATGTCGGCATCACCGGCAAAATTCCTGTAAAGTACCTCTATTTTGTATTTCTTGCCTGCTTCCAGTTCGGCTGATCTTTCTGTATGAAATGCATGATGTTCATTTCTTGAAGAGATGAGCCTTTTCCCATCCAGGAGTATCTCATATGCTGAAGATCCCCAGCCACCTATGGCATAAGTGCCTGACTGCTCAGGAACAAGCCAGGTCGTCCATTTTACCCCGAAATTGTCGTCAGGCATATCGTACCTGGGTGAGAGATGTTCCCAATAGAAATCAATATTGTCATCGACTCTTGCAAATACAGGTTCACCCTTCATTTCCCTGTTATTGAAATATTCACCAAAGGCGCCCTGTTTACCGTCTGCAGTCTGAAGAAAACGTGAAGGAACAGGTGTGAGGTTATGAATGCCTTCAGCAAGGTCGCTGCCTTCTGCATATATGACCTTCGTAACGGGGGTGACCTTATTGCAGATGCCTTTCAGAATTGTCACCGGGTCTTTGGGAATGCCGTTGTAATTGCCGATAAGCGATTCAAAGTTGTCCGCATTCGGGCCGATTACAGCGATAGTTTTTATTTCTTTTGAAAGAGGAAGCGCGTTGTTTTCATTTTTCAGCATGACAATTGATTCCCTTGCAGCATCACGCGCAAGCGAATTATTGAAATCGGAGCAGTTCACGAAAAACGGGATCTGAGCATAGGGAACGGCTTCATCAGGATCGAACATCCCCAGCCTGAACCTTGCCGTCATAACCCTTCTGACAGCCACATTTATATCATCTTCGGTGATCAGTCCGCGATCGACAGCCGTCATAAGGCTCCTGTAATCAGAACCGCACTCAAGATCGGTGCCGGCTTTCACCGCCATGGCCGATGCTTCTGCAGCATCCTTCGCTACTTTGGTGAAGCGGTAGAAATCGGATATTGCGCCGCAATCGGAAACGATATAACCTTTGAAGCCCCATTCATTTCTGAGGATTCCATAAAGTACAGGATTTGCGCAGCATGGAAAATCGCGGAACATATTATAGGCTCCCATCACGGAATATGCCCCGGCATCGACGATGAGTGTCCTGAAAGCAGGAAGGTATGTTTCCCTGAGGTCGACCTCGCTGACCTTTGCATTGAACTGGTGCCTTAAAGGTTCCGGACCGGAATGAACAGCATAGTGCTTTGCTGTCGCCACAGTCTTGAGGTATTTGGGATCGTCCCCCTGCATTCCTTTCACAAATTCGTAACCCAGCCTTCCTGTCAGGTAAGGATCCTCTCCGTATGTTTCATGCCCCCTGCCCCATCTGGGATCACGGAATATGTTGATATTGGGCGACCAGAAAGTCAGGCCCTGGTAGATGCCTGTCTTTCCCCTCCTCTGAAACTCATGATATTTTGCTCTTGCTTCATCTGAAATCGCATTTGCAACATTGAACATCAGTCCTTCATCCCAGGAATTGGCAATGGTTATGGACTGGGGAAAAACCGTGGCGTAGCCTGCCCTCGCAACACCGTGCAATGCTTCGTTCCACCAGTTGTATGAAGGAATGCCGAGCTTCGGAATTGCTGGTGCGGTATAAACCAGCTGATCCGCTTTTTCCTTCAATGTCATGCGCGAAATGAGATCATTCAGCCTTTCTTCAAGCGGAAGTGATGGATTCCTGAAAGGGAATTCATACTGCTGGGCGCTTGCAAGAAATGTGGATAAGAGAAAAAACAGAAAAATGGAGAGTCTTTTCATTGTGAGGTATTTTTATTTAAGCTTTAGTGTCCTTTGTGCCTACCTTTGAGCAACAGGATACGGCACATCATATCCCTTCACCGCATGCCAGATAATCCTGTTGAACGTATCGTCATCTATCCTGTCGACATCATCGAGATCCTGCTCGAGCGATTTCTTTGCCCAGTAAAGCCTGTCACCGGTTATCGATGTCAGTGATGCATTAAGGCTGTCTAGCGGGATATTGTTTTTCACGGCAACGTATGGTGAAAAATCCGGTTTTGCCGTGAAGCAGTCCGACATCGGCTCGGATGACAGGTCAAGCTGGTTCATTGGAGGAATGCCGAGAATATTCTCGATTGTCCTCACCATGCTGACCTGCGAATAATATGTGGAAACCACCTCTCCCCTTTTTGTGTACGGGCTTATCACCATCCCAACGGTACGATGGCCGTCGACATGATCGAACCCGTTCTGGGGATCATCCTCAGTGACCAGGATACATGTCTCTTTCCAGAATTTGCTTTTGCTTATCGCCTCGACGATCCTGCCGAGTGCAAGGTCATTGTCGGCAACTGCTGCAACCGGCACAGGCATCCCGGGCCGGGTGCCTGAGGTGTGGTCATTCGGAAGCAGCATTATAATAAAGTTAGGAAAATTATCATTCTTTTCAAAATTTTCAAGCTCTTTAATGAACTCGTCAGCCCGGTACTGGTCAGACACCGTGTTCGGGAAGCCTATATAGGTCGGGCAGAGGTATGGCGCGAGCTGATCGAGGTTGGCTTTGGCGCTGATTTTAACAAGACCGGTTTTATCCTGGTAATCTTTATAAATTTCTGAAAAGGAGTAATTTCCAGGCTCGATCACAGCATTCACGAATTCACCGTAATTCCTGAATGTCATGCCGTGCTTCAGGACATTGTCCCAGATGAAACCGGAGCCTGCATATGCAAGAGGGTCATCTCCATCGTAAGGATAGCTCCTGGTTGTATTGCCGATTGATTTTTCAAGGTAATCTGTAACAATTGCCTCATCTGTCCACTGGTGGCCATCTGCGCTGAGGACACCGCTGCAGTAGAAATTATCGAGAAGGACAAATTCTTCGGCGAGCTTATGATGATTGGGCGTAACCTTCCGGCCGAACATGACCAGCGATGAATCCCCGTCTGCCTGGCTGAAATCTCCGAATACCTGGTCGTACGTCCTGTTTTCCTTTAATATATATACCACGTGTTTGAAAACCGAACCCTGCCCGGTTATTTCAGGGACAGGCACTTTGCCTGCAGTTTTCTTCTTTTTACCGGGATTCTGAGCTGCGGCAACAAGATTATTTTTCATCACAATCTGAGTCATTTCAGCAAGTTCACTGCCCGAAGGAAGAGGTATGATTGAAACAGAACCCATGTGGTCGTGTGAATTATATCCATTTTTGTAAGTTCCAGGATTTCTAGATCCGATGCCTTTCACATTCGCAACAAAGAGAGTTTTGCCCTGCCTGTCAGCGATCACCGTGCCTGGATACCAGCCTGTGGGTATGTAGCCCTCAACGCTGTTGTTCTCAGTATTGATGATGCATATGGCATTATCGGTTCCATTTGAGACATAAAGATGCTTCCCGTCAGGTGAGAGGGAGAGGTCATTCGGAGAACTGCCGAAAGGCGTACTTGCGTTTTCATGAACAGAAACTGAGCCGATGACTTCATCTTTCTCTGTGTCGATCACGTTTATAATATCGCTGTTTGAGCAGGCAACATAAAGCTTCTTCGCATCGGCGCTGAGGGCCATTCCGCATGGATGCAATCCGGTTTCAATATACTTCACCTCCACACCCTTCCCGAGATCAATGACCGAGACAGTCCCGTTGTTTGCAATACCTGTCTCAGGGTCTACCAGCACGGGCGTGCCGGACGATTTGTACGAAGATTCTCCTTCTTTCACATGTCTTCCGCCCCAGTTCGTCACGTAAGCCTTTTTGCCTGATATCACAACATCATACGGAGCGACGCCGACAGGGATCTCAGCAATCTTTGATTTGCCTTTCAGATCAACTGCAGCAAGGGAATTATTCCGGCTCAGGGTTACATAAATCGTATTCCCGTCTTCGCTCAGTGCCATACCGCCGGGGAAGGGAGATCCTTCAACCTGAGGTGCGGGAAGTATTACCGGATCGTTCCAGTGCAACACCCTGTTCTCATCAAACTCTGCGATACACAGCCTGTTATCAGCATCAGTCACATAAACACGGCTTCCGTCGGCCGACAGACACAGCCCTGTGAAAGAGGCTCCGCTTTTCTGAAACGGCAAGGTCTGAAGGATTGTCCTGTCCGATAATCTTATAAGGTCAAGGTCGGCTTTGTTCTTTACAAGGAGGAATCTGCCATTGGGGGTCAGGGCAAGATCGACCGGCCTTCCGGGCAGGTTGACCTGGAAACCGGCGGGACGAAGGAGCTGGTTAGAGGGCACGAGGATGCTGCCGTCAGGCTGGGGGCCGATTTTAAGGTTGAAAGTTTGTTCTTTTTTGTTCTGGCATGAAGCAGAAACGATCAATAGAAGGACAAGGAAAATCAAATGTTTTTTCATAGAGATATAGCAAATTTAACCACCGGGTAACACGGAGTTGAAAACGGAGTTTCACTGCTTAAATAGTGATGTGCAGTGTTACTCCATAAATAACTCCGTGTAACTCCGTGTTAGAAAACATTAATTGTTTTATTTAATATTACTTAGATAATCAACCACTTCTTTGTGGTTGTTATTTTTTGCAAAGGTCAGGGCATTGTCGCCGTCGACATCTTTCATCAGGGGGTTTGCACCGGCTTGAAGCAGTATCTTTACATTTTCGAGGTGGCCTTCGGCAGCCGCATACATGAGAGGTGTGAAATGTTCTTCCTTATCATAAAGGTTCGGATCGGCATGGTATTCGAGAAGGATCTTCACTGCATCGGGATATGGTCCTGAGGCAGCCAGCATCAGGGCTGTACTTCCCTTAAAATCACGCAGGTCCGCCGAGGCCCCTTTCTCCAGGAGCAGTTTCAGTATACCTGTGTGTCCGTTGAAGGCGGCATACATCAGGGCTGTGCGGGAGTCACTGTCATTGGCATTGACTGCGACACCATCATCCAGGTATTTTGAGATCACCGCGGTATTGCCATCGAGCGCTGCCTTATAAAAATCGTCACCGGCGATCAGAGTCTTTATTTCAGGCGGTTTGGGAAAATACCTGATCGGACTGAAGCGGGGATATGTTTCAAATATATCCTTTACAGGACCAACCACTCGTGGATCACCTGAGCTTGTCAGCTCATTCAGAAGGACTGTTTTGAGCTCCTTTTCAGTTTCGGAATATTCTTTTCTTCCTGCAAGATTTTCGAGGCAGAACGGATCTTTCACAACATCATAAAGCTCGAATTCAGGCCTCTTCTGGAATGAAAGGTCGAAAAATTTCTGTATTCCCTGGTCATTATGGTGCTCTATCAGCCAGGATTTCGACGGGCTCGCGTCGACATCAGTGAAAGCCCATTCTGAATGATGTTTCCCTGTCTCGTCGATTCCGTACATCGGCAACAGCTCACCGTCAGCTTCCTTCAAAGCCTGCGGATCACCGGCAGGCCAGAGGTCGGGAAGCATGTTCCATACAAGCATGAATTCTTTGCTGCGCACTGCACGCGCCGGGTACCCGAGGTTGTTCCATCTCGATGAGGAATGCCTTTCTCTTCCTGCAAAAACATATTTTTTATTCCCGTCGACAACACCGGATTTTTTTGACCTAAGGATATTTACAAAGCTCTTCCCCGACATGGGCAGCATCTTTTCAGGGGTTGTGCCGGTCATTTCAAGGATCGTCGGAGCAATATCTGTAAAGCTCACCGGGTCGTCCACTGTCCTCTTGCCGGGGAATCCTTCCGGGTATCTGATGGCAAGGGGAACATGTATCCCGTACTCGTAGAAATTGGCTTTTGCACGAGGGAACGGCATACCGTTGTCGCCTGTCACAATAACGATCGTATTATCGAGCTCTCCGACAGAATCAAGATAATTCAGCATTCTCGTAAGGTGAACATCGAACCAGTTTATCTCGACCGCATAGTCGAGCATGTCTTCCCTTATAACCTCATCATCTGGCATGAAACCCGGAACTGTGACCTTTGCCGGATCCATTGCGTTCCGCTTCCACGAACCCTCCTCATATGCCCTGTGGGGTTCGTGCGCCCCGTACCAGAAACAGAATGGCTGCCCGGCTTTTCGATTCGACATGAAATCCCTGAAATTGGCATAATAGTTTATTGGCGAGATCCCGTCGGCTGTCCTTTCATCGGAGCCTTTCTGATATTTGATTTTGTTATAAGCTTTCCCGGCGGCATCTTCCTTTCGCCATAGAGAATCCTTTTCATCACGCGCATACTGGAACGGCCCCACGCCTTTCCCTGTAAAGCCTGTGTGATAGCCATTCCATTCCAGCTCATCGGTGAACGGCACATATTTCTTCATCCAGCTCGAAGCATGCTGTCCGCTCTGTTCGTTCTGCCAGTGGTACCTGCCCGTGACGAGGGAGCTTCGGGAAGGCGCCGAGCCGGGAGATCCTGACCAGCAGTTTGAAAAATAGATGCCTTCACGTGCGATCCTGTCAAATCCCGGGGTGCTAACGAATTTGCAGCCTGCGAATCCGGTGTGTGCAAATGACTGATCATCACTGATGGCAATAAGAATATTTGGCCTTGATGTGTCCTTCGGCTTTGACTGGCATGAATTAAGCAGGAACGCTCCTCCCGCAGAGAGGAGGATCATGGAGGATAGGTTTTTCATAGAAGAGGTTTTACGGACCCAATATATAAAAGATAAGGAGAAGTTGAGCACTTCTCCTTATCAAATGCATACAGGCTAATTGGTCTCGCCCGGATGATTGACCCTGACCTTGTAAAGGTTGATATCGGGTATGATGATCGTCTTGTCGGGCTTCCTGCAATAAATGTTATGCGTCCACCAGCTGATCTCTCCGATGGTGTATATCAGCTCTCCAGTAGCCTCACTGTAATTCATGGATTTGACATTCTTCACTCCTTTCAACGGCTCAAAAGGAGCAAACTTGCCATTACCGGTGTCGAACACCCATGTGTTAACGGAAGTTGAAAGCAGCAATTTGGAATCGGATATTGAGCTCAGGTCATGCCCGCCATTATCGGGTGTTGCCCATTTTTCCTCAAGCTTAAGCGAGGGCTTTGCGGTATTCCAGTCTTTGAGAGAATATCTTCTCAGCTCGTTGTACCCCAGGGCATAGAGAGATTTCTGCTTTTCCATCCACACCACGCCATGACCTGAATAGAGAGAATCCCTGAAGAGGACCTGCTCAGGCCTTTTGAGGTCGTAAACTTCAATGCTGTTGCCTTTTGCGTGTGTCGAAAGAGCAATTGCAACCCTGTTCCCGGGAAGGATTTCAGCAGAATGTGCCATCGGAACCTGCGCATAGAAGATACTCTTCTTCGTTTTGCGGTCGACAAGGACAATGCCCCCTCCTGAAGATGCAATGAGAACCCTGTCATCCGAAACAGGCTTGCACTCATCTGTCGGAACCATAAGCTTCTGGTAGATGGCTGGAAGGTCCGTAGCCTCCTTCACTTTCCAGTTCCAGAGCAGCTTTACATTTTTTCCTTCCGACGTATTCTTATCTATTATCAGTACCTGGTCATCACCGCATGCAATTATCTCTTCAGGCTGTTTATTGAAAGAAACAAGCACAGGAATCATCAATGCTGCGAACAGCCATTTTACATTTTTCATTTTTCAAATCATTTATATGATTTAATGATGTTGATCGATAGAGAATAAACTCAGTTGTTTTTGAAAATATTGAACCTGTCAATTTCAGGCTTCTTGTGAGATTCCTCCATGATCTTTTCAATCCTGCCGACAACGTCTGGATGCTGAGCGGCAACGTCGGAGAGTTCTTTGGCATCACCTGCAAGATTGAAGAGCTGAATATTCATGTTGCCTGCCTTTGTCGAATCGCGGATGCCTTTCCAGTCACCGAGCCTTACGGCCTGCTGTCCTCTTCCCTCGGGGAATTCCCAATAGAGATATTCATGCTTCGTCTGCTTCCCCTTGCCGAGAATTGTCGGAACAATGCTGATGCCATCCAGGCTATCAGGTTTTGCGGCTCCTGAGAGATCACAAAATGTAGGAAACATATCATAACCGGCGCAAATAAGGTCACTCTCCCCCGGTTCGGTGATTTTTGATGGCCAGGAAATTATCAGAGGCACATGGATACCGCCTTCGTAAACCGTTCCTTTCAGTCGCTTTCCATCCATATTAAAAGGTTCGGCATTATGAAAGAAGGATCCGTCTGCACCCCCGGTTATGACAGGTCCGTTGTCGCTCGAAAAAATGATAATGGTGTTCTCATATTCGCCAAGCTCTTTCAGTTTCTGAACAAGCGCACCAACCTCAGAATCGAGGTACGAAACCATCGCTGCATAAGTTGCCATAGGATACCTGCAGGGGAAATAACCTTTTTCCCCCAGGTAAGGTTTTTCTTCGCCTATCTTCTCGTGATACTTTGCAACAAGGTCCTGCGGAGCCTGCATCGGAACATGAGGTATCGTGGTGGTAACATACAGGAAGAAAGGATTGCCTTTCGCAGAATCGAGGAAGCCGAGCGCCTCCTTAAGCATAAGTGCAGGAGAATAATCTGTGAGGTTGTACCTTGCATAGCTTTCAGGCTTGTAAGGATCTTTATCGCCATCGAGCTCGGTCGTCCGCGGGATTGTAAAGGAATTATTCAGTTTAACGATCTTCTCATTTCTCCACAGATGCTGTGGATAATACGTATGAGCCTGTCTCTGGCAGTTGTAGCCGAAGAAGAAATCGAAACCCTGTTTATTGGGCACTCCGTCAGTGTACGGGGCGCCAAGGCCCCATTTCCCGATGCATCCGGTTTTATATCCCTGCTGCTGAAGGATCTTGCTGAATGTCACTGTCTCAGCAGGAATGGGGTACTGTCCTTCAAGCGAAGGATCTTCTTCCATTTTTACAAAGTTCCAAACATCACCTCTTTCAGGCCACTCATGGTTACCACGGATAAAGGAATGACCGCTGTGCTTACCGGTGAGAATCGTGCACCTCGATGGCGCGCTTACAGGTGATCCGGAATAATAATTTGTGAACCTGATCCCGGTTTTTGTCAGAGCATCTATGTTTGGTGTTTCGATTATCTTCTGTCCGTAACAGCCGATGTCTGCATAGCCAAGGTCGTCGCCCAGGATAAATATTATATTCGGTTTCTTTTCCTGGGTTGCCGATGAACATGCGGCAAGCGCAACAGTCATGCCGGCAATGCCGGTCAGCATGGGTAGTTTCATTCTAAAGTGATTTAAAATAATTCTCTTTTATTTTTTCAAAGCTTGAATATAGTTCTTTTGTTGTAAGCTTGATGGGATCAGGTGTCCCGTCAGCTTGCGGTTTTCTCCGTGAAGCTTCGAACATGAACGGCCCTTTGTAGCCGCTTTTCGACAATTCCGAGATCACTGCCGTCCAGTTTATCACACCTGCGCCCGGCAACCAATGCCTTTCATCTATTCCGTCGTAATCAGAGATATGCAGGGTTGTGATCCGGCTACCGGCTTTAGCAGCAAATTCCTCAGGTTTTTCCTTGAGCAAATGATTGGAATCAAAGCATATTTCAACATCTTCACCAGCTTCATTTACCATTTTCAGCAGCTCATCCGAGGTATTTCCAAGGCATGTTCGCGGGAGGCATTCCAGTGCAAGCCTGGCATTAAGTTTCACTGCTTCGGCAGAGAGTATCTTCAGGGATGCAATTGAATTTGCCATCCGCTGAGCCCTATTGCTGTCTGCTACGGGTTCTGCACCTCCATGTACTACAAATTTCTCGGGCTGCAATGGAGAGCAAAGGTTCATGATACGGGTACATTCTTTTATCATGTTAACCCTGTCGGTGTCGTTGAGAGTCGAAATGTCATAAACCCGGCTGAAGGGCAGGTGAATCGACCATATATCAATTCCGGCAGCATCAGCTTTCTTTTTTATATCGCTGACCCACTCCCTGCATTCCTCATCCGACTTGTTCCTGAATACTCCCGAGCCGATCTCAATAAGTTCAATGCCATCTTTCCTGAAGCTGTCAAACTCTTCCTGGGAAAAATCATTAAACAGACCAGAAGATGTCCCGACTTTCCAGCTGTTCACAGGATTGACCGGTTTATTAGTGCAGCTCACTGACGCAATCAATAACAGCGCGAGTGAGAATTGGATTAAATTCATTCTCATAATCAAAAAAATTAATCATATGAACATTTTCTTATATCCCTTCCCCGGGCCCCTTCCCTTAAAGGAATAAGGGAGAGGGCTGCAGGAAAGTGATATTCTACCATCCCGGGTTGTTGGGAAGGAGGTTGGGGTTCTCCTGGATCTCATAAGACGGTACCGGCCAGAGGTAATCCCTGTCAGGATTGAATTTTCTTACGAGCTTCTGCGTATAGTTATAGGTATAAATAGGCCCGTTATTCACTAAATGTGCAGTCTTCCACCTGAGTATGTCCATATAGTAATAGCCTTCACCGGCAAACTCGATTCTTCTCTCAAGGCGGATCGCATCGCGCATCTTGGCCTGATCACCCATTGCAATGTAAGTGGGCAATGCAGAATTTGTCGATTGAATTCCCGGCATGCCGGCCCTTGTCCTCACCAGGTTGAAAGCATCATAGACACTCTGATCGATCTGGTTAAGCTCGGTTTTGGCTTCAGCATACATAAGCAGTATATCAGCATATCTCAATACGATGTAATTGATATCCGATTCGCTGTCATTCAGAATAACTTTATTATAAGCATTGTCCTCGTCATAAACAGAATACTTTTTGATTGTGTAGCCTGTCTGTGCGAACTGGGTATTTGTAACTGTTTTGCCCATATACTTTGAACCCGGCCATACAAGGGTCATTCTGAAGCGCGGATCCCTGTTCTCCCAATAGGTTGCAGGTTTGTAAGCAGCAGATTCCGTAATTTTGGATCCGTCATTCATCAGGTAGGCGTCGATAAGGTCCCTCAGTGGGGCATTTGTATTATACTGCCTGTCGATGAGGTCAAAAGAATGACAGTAGTTGGGATAAAGATACTGAACGTCAAAGATCACTTCCTGGTTATTTTCATTTTCAGGCATGAACAGGTTCCTGTAACTGGGGAACAATGAGTATTTGTTCATATCCATAACCTGTTTTGCAGTGGCAGCAGCCTCTGCCCACATGCTGTTATACAGATATTCACGTGCCTTTAATGAGATTGCAGCTCCCTTGGTCGGCTTGCCGGGAAGGCTTGCATTAACAGGCAGAACTGCTGCAGCTTCATCCAGGTCCTTCATGATCTGTGCGAAGATCTGAGCCTTGGGAGTTCTCGGCAAAGTCTTATGTTCAAGCTTTGGCGCTTCGAGAATGAGTGGTGCATCACCGTAATAATTGATCAGGAGACTGTAATAAAAAGCCCTGAGGAATTTTGCCTCGGCTTTCATCTGCTCCTTTTTGGCATCTGCTATGGTTATTGCACCGATCTTGTCTAGAAGGGTGTTGCACCTGCCGATACCTTCGTAGCTGTGTTTCCAGCGGTTGTTTATGATACCGGTATTCGAAGCATCATGAGTTCCGTTGCCGATCTGGAAAAAACCCGACGAGCTGTTGTAATCCATTGCATTCGGAGTGGCAGTTTCTTCCCAGAGAGGGGTTGTCCAGCCGCCGCCTCCGTAAATTCCTGTGGCTCTCAGGGTCTGGTAACATGCTGCAAGGCCTGCATCTGCCTGTGTCTCAGATTTCCAGAAGATGGACTCTGTGTATTTATTGGTAGGATTGACATCAAGCAGACTTTCACTACAACTGTTCAGGAAAACAATCGCGGTGATCAATATCAGAATATATATTTTTTTCATATTAAGGATTTTAGAAGGTTACGTTTAATCCGAAAGAGAGAATCTTTATGGACGGGTATTCAAAAATGTTATCATTTTTCATGTTCTTTTCGGGATCGAACTTCTTCATTTTAGAGAAAGTGAGCATGTTCTGCGCATTCACAAAGACTTTCAATTGTTTCATTGAAAGCTTGTTTATTAATGAAGGTGCAAAAGTGTATCCAAGCTGCAGGTTCTTCAATCTCAGGTATGAAGCGTTCTGCAACCAGAAAGTGGAATTCTGGAAATTAAGGGTATTGCCGGTACTCGTCGTAATAATCGGCAGCGGTGCATTGGGGTTATCAGGTGTCCAAGCATCGGTTTCCCATTCCTTTGTGAAACCGGCTCCGTTGTAGAAAGGATAGCTGATATTATGCTGGGGATAGGTATAAATTTTACCAACACCCTGGAATAATGCAGACAGGTCAAATCCCTTGTAACCCACACCCATGTTAAAACTGTAAGTAATCTCAGGTACGACTCCGTGCACAATGACCCTGTCGCTTGCATCGATCTTGTTATCGCCATTCTGATCCTTGTACTTTATAAAACCGGCTTTGGTGGCCACATTCTGGAACGGTGATTCGGATACTTCCTGATCGGTCTGGAAGAAACCTATCGCCTCATAGATATAGTAGCTGTCTATCGGATGTCCTTCAGCGGTAATGTAACGGCCGGAGATTATCTGCTGACCGTTAAGGTTTACGACATTGTTCTTGTTATAGGCAAAATCGCCTCCGATCTCAAAATTAATTTCTCTCCAGCTGTTCCTGAAGTTTGTGCTGATCTCAATTCCTTTGTTATTGACCTGCCCGATATTGCTTGTCGGACCCGTCCAGTTTCCTACCTGTGTGGGAAGGTTAACCGGACGGAGGATGTCGCGGGTGTCCTTGTTGTAAAGCTCTACGGTCAGGCTTAGTTTGTTATCAAAAAATCCGGCATCGAAGCCAAGATTGGTCATGGTCGTTGTTTCCCATGAGATCTTTGGATCCGAGCTTGCTGTTACAGCAGCTCCCTGGAAAACGGTTGTGCCGAATGTGTAATCCCTTCCAAGATTGACACTGTTTACGTATGCAAAGAGAGGTATCTCCTGGTTTCCGATCCTTCCCCATGAGAATCTTGGCTTTAATGAAGTTATCCAGCCCACATTCTGCATGAATTGCTCCTGATCGAGCCTCCATCCCAGGGAGAATGACGGGAAGAATCCCCACCTGTTTCCGCGGGCGAACCTGGATGATCCATCGTACCTGAAATTAACTTCAAGAAGGTATTTTTCCTGGAAGCTGTAATTCATACGGCCAAAGTACGAGAGCAATGCTGATTTTGAGGAGTTTCCTGCAACAACAGGATTTTGAGCGAATACATCAAGGTCCGTCAGAGAATTGTCAAGTGCAGTCTGCTTCTGTGATGAAAAGAACGAAGATGTAAAACTCTCATAACTATTCCCAAGAAGGAGGAACAAATTATGGCTTTCAGCAATTTTCTTCGACCATTCCAACGTGTGGAAGAAAGTTGTGTTCAGGTTATCATTATATTGCCTGAAACCCTGGGCATAGGAAGTGTTCTGCTGTTCTTCGAGTGTTTTCGGATTCACCTGGATCACAAATGGCTGGAACAGTTGATTTTTACCATCATACTTATTCACGGCGGCATTAACACGATAAATAATGTTAAATGGAAGCTTCAGGTCTGCAAACAGGTTTCCAAGCAGTCTCTGCTGAACAAAGTCATTATTCCCTTCTTCCAGTCTTTCAACAGGATTCATGAAATTGTTATGACCTGCCGTTCGCAGCCATGCATTTCCCCATCTGCCATCCTCTATCCTTACAGGATAAATAGGCAAAGAGCGGTACACTCCCTGCCAGTAGGAGCTCATCCCGTTCCAGGGCTCATTGAATTTCCTGTAAATACCGGAAATCCTGCCTCCTACCGACAGGAATTTATTTATATCGACTTTTGCATTAAGTCCAAGATTATATTTATTGCCATTGATATTATGAATAATACCACCCTGGTTGAGATATCCCATTGTAAGAGACATGTTATGATTTGCACCTCCACCGGAGATGGTGAGGTTGTGCTCCTGCATCTTCCCGTTCTGCAGGATCATGTCGAACCAGTTTGATCTCGGATAAAAATACGGGTTGCTGTCCATCCCGGCATTGTACTCATCTATACTGGCCTGCGGGTATTCAATTGCCTTGCCTTCATTCTGCAAAGCCTGGTTCTTAAATTGCATGTATGTTATTGGATCCCACTCAACATCAGGAAGGTATGTTGGTTTCTCTATACCGAAGTAAGTGTTGTAATCAACCTTATATGCTTCGTTTCTCTTACCTTTCTTTGTCGTTATAAGGATAACACCATTGGCGGCACGTGATCCGTAAACTGCTGTTGAAGCAGCATCCTTCAAAACTGAAATACTTTCAATCTCATTCGGGTTAATGTCAGAAAGGCTGTACGCAATACCATCGATCAACACCAGGGGGTTGTTATCGTTGAGCGTGCCGACACCCCTGATGCGGATTGTTGCGCCATCACGGCCGGGTTGCCCTCCTGCCTGGTTAACATACAGCCCGTTCATTCCCTGCAATGCCTGTGAAACATTTGTCATAGGCCTGTTTTCAAGTTTTTTGACATCAGTTGTTGCAATGGAGCCGGTAAGGTTTACCTTTTTCTGTGTTCCGTAACCGACTACAACAACTTCATCCAGACCTATTGATGTCTCCTGCAGTGTAACATTAATGACCGATTGTGAGCCTATCGGAATATCCTGGGCTGTCATCCCTACAAAAGAAAATGACAGGACCGTACCTCCTTCCGGGATGACAATCGAATAACTGCCATCAGATTCTGTTATTGCTCCACTGGCAGTGCCTTTAACAAGAACAGTAACTCCGCCAAGAGGCGCACCGTTCTTATCAGTGACTTTACCTGTCACCTTGCCCTGCTGGTAATTAACCTCAGTACCGGAGAATAATCCGTTTGCCGGAGCTACACCGGAGCCTAACTGTCCGGCGAAAACGTTTGCAGCACCTGCTACAAACAGCAGAACTGCAATTTTCAGTTCAATAATTAGTTTCTTTAAGGTTGGGTGAGAACCCACCCGGGGATCAGATCTCTTTTCCATAATTTTGTCAGGTTTGAATTAGGTCTAAGGACGAAATATAATGATTTCAGTTCAGACTTTTATTGCGAAATGTCTGCCGAAACGCTACTTTTCCTTAACATTGTGAATGCTACCAGGCAAACTTCTCAATAACAAACAATTCTGCACAGACAGATTTATCCCCGGCAGAAAAAAGACAACATCAGCTATGGCTTTTTGCTCTTGAGTCTCAGCTCCCACCATTTCAGGTAATCCTCATCACTGATGTCCGGCGGCAATCCGTAAGACTTCATTTTCGTAACATACGCTTTTTCTGAATCATCTTTCCAGTAACTGACTTCTGCATCATCCTCCGGATATTTTCCCTTATCGTTTGTACTGACCCAGGTTTCAAGTACCGACCGCAACTTTTTAAGATCCCTGGCATAAGCCGGATCGCCTGCAAGATTGTTCAGCTCATAAGGATCTTTCCTGAGATTATACAATTCTTCCGGTTCCTTAACCGGCGACATGAACACTGACTGGCTTTTGCTCAATTCCCCTTTTTTGTACATTATCTTCATGAGTGTCAGTACGGGGTACATTGTCACTTTGTACATATTAAACTGAGTATACGGGCGTTCCGGGTAATAGTTTTTAATGTATTTAAGATCCTTTGTCCTCACTGATCTCATCCTGTCCACAGTCTCATCCATCCTGTCGCGGGTCGTAAAAATATACTGCCTCTTCTTTGATGAAAAGATATTCTGCCCCTGCATGTATGCCGGAATACTGATTCCGGCAAGCTTCAGAGATGTGGCAGGTATATCGGCCAGGCTGACCAGGTCGCTTACTTTTTTCCCTTTACTGCGCCCGTCAGGAAATTTTATGATCAGGGGTGTGTGTATTCCTTCATCATATAGAAACTGCTTTGCCCTCACCATCGGCCTGCCCTGGTCACCGAAGAACATGACAATGGTACTTTCAATCAAGCCATCCTCCTCAAGCTTTTTGAGAACCAGGCCGACACATTCGTCTGCATGCTGGACTGACTCGAGGTACATGGCGAAATCAGCGCGTGTCACCTGATGGTCGGGATAAACAGGGGAAACCTCGACTTTTCCGGGATCAACCGGATGCCTCTCATCAGCTTCGAATGGCCGGTGCGGATAATGGATCTGCATCTGTGCGAAGAAAGGCTGACCCGGTTTACGGCCGCTCCAGTCAGGGCCGTCAAATAATTTTCCGTCAAAGGTGAAGTTGTAATCAGTCTTCCCTGTCCTGCCGAATTTCGTTGCATCCCCGTTTGACACCCAGTATCCTGCTTTCCTGAAATACTCTGTTACAGGGACCACCCCGGCAGGTAAGGGATCCTTGTTCAATGTCCGGTGCTGGTTACAATCAATGGAAACCGGGTACATTCCGGTCATCAGGCATGACCGGCTCGGTGAGCTGACAGGTACGACGGTAAAGGTGTTCATGAATGTCATCCCCCCGGAAGCAAGAAGGTCTGTGTTGGGTGTTCTGACTACACTGTTGCCGTAACAGGCAAGGTCTGTACCCAGATCATCCGCAATAATCCAGAGGATATTTGGCCGGTGATCCTGACCATTCACCATGGGCATGGCGCTGAAAGCCGATAGACCCACACCAGCAATCCTCAATAAGCTCTTCGTCATTTCAATCCTGGGAATAAATGGTTTTGTAAACTCGTAAATTTCCTGATCTGAGATCCTTTACAACAGCTTCAATCTCATGATCTCCTTTTGACGGAGTGCCCCACTTGTACAGGTAGTAAGCATCGGAGACAGTATTCCTGAATCCCTTCACCACTTCTTCCGCCTGAACAGGCCGGCCATCGATCCTGAGCTCCTGGAGCACGGCGGATCTTGATTTTATTGCCTGCCTCACACCGTTCCACCTGCACCGCACTCTCACGTTCACTCCGTTTTCGGGTTTCCCTGCTTCAAAGAGATCATTACTTCCGATAACAGTTACAGCAGCAACCGGACGCTTCATCGAATGACCGGACCACCATTTCCAGTCAGGTTCCCTTTCGGCAATGAATTTCCGGGCGGCCTCTGTTCCCCCAATAATACGCGTCCTGTAATTGGAAACACTGTCGTGACGCACGCCCGCTATCCAGTTTTTCTTTAAAGCATTGACCATTGACTCATATGTCGGCTCTTTTGCTATGAACAGGTTCCGGTGATTTATGAGCTCATCGGCCCATATCCAGGATTCCGTGCCATGAGCATCCTGCAATGTGACAAGCGGAAGCCTGTACTGATACTCGGCAAGGTAAGGAAGCCAGAACATGAAGTTTTGTCCAAAGTGAACAGTATGAAGAGCAAGATATCCGTAATTATTATTAATTGACTCATCGATCAGTATCCTGGCAAGGGGCTCGTTATTGCTGACCTGCAGCATGAGTCCGCCGTTGACCTCTTTCAGTTGCTTCAGTGTGGTATTTTTCAGTTCTTCAAACGATGCATTTTCAGCAAAAGGGATCTCCTTATCGCCGGGCGCTATATAATCAAGGACGTGATTGAATGAGCCCATGCCCGGGACAGTTACAAGGTTATCGTGCGGTTCGTTCGATATGAAGAATGTCACAGGCACCTTCATCTTGTCAGCAATTCTCTGAGCTTCAGCAACCCATCCTTCAACCGGGTATTTGACACCCCACAAATCAATATGCAGGCTGTCCGCAAGCATCACAGCCTCTCTCGGGCTTCCCTGTCCCTGCGCCTGGAACTGAACGGTAAATATCTTATATCCTGTAAAATCCGGTTTTTCGACAGGTAAAGGTTTTGCCTTTTTTGATTTGTCGAGAGCTGAAAGCATGCCAAGCTCCTTTAAAGCATCCACAGCATAAAAAGAAGCAACAGGTGTGGAATGGAGGCCCGGCCTGTCTCCGAATCCGCCATCGTCATTCCGGAGAGAAAGCAGGTATTTAACCACTGCTTTTTTGTCTTTTGGCTCTCCGCCCAGCAGCTTCAGCGCCTTGATGCCTGCCCAGGCATATGCGACATCATCATTTGCACCTATCTGCGGATTGGGCTGATGGGTGAATCCCCCGTTGCTCATTTGGCATGACTGCAGCCAGGCGATCGTTTCTGATCTTAATTTTCCACCTGCATTCAATGTCTGAAGGGCGTAAAGAGCCCACCAGGTGTTCAGAATGTTCCCGTCGCCTCCGAAAGAAGCCGGTGCATTGTTGAAACTGCCGTTATCGCGCCGGCAATTCTCAAGGTATTTGACGAAGTCTGCAGCATTCTGCATCTGCAATCCTGCAAGATGGTTACATATCGGCTGCATGCACTCCTGGAAAAGACCACCGAAACCATGGCTCTCATAATTTGCAAGAACGCCAGCCTGTGATTTCCAGGCTTTAATTTCATCTGCAAATGGCGTTACATCTGCGCCAAGCCAGAGCATTGCGCGCATTTGTTCATATACAAGGTTGCGCATATTTGAACCGCTTGGCCCTGCTTCACCTTTCGGAGCACCCAGGAAATAATTTCCTTTTGTAATGCCGCTTCTCTGCGGATGATTCGTGAGTATGAAACCTGCAAGCTTTTCTTTGTCGGCAGGAAGCGCATCGATATCATAAAGAATTCCCGTTACCGCGTAAGTGGGAGTGAGATGGGAATCATACTGATCTTCCCATCCATATCCCCCGTCGGGTTTTTGAAGCTTTGTATTTATATAATCCAGGAGATCTTTTTTCCATGAAGGCCCGGCATCTATATAATCCGGACCGCACAATAAAAAAGCCACTAAAAAGGCCGTAATGCCTTTATTTTTCGACCAAACATTAAATATATTCGAAAATTTCATCAGGATCAGTTTTTCTGTGGTGCTTCAACCATAAAATTCCAGGCAGGATTTTGAGACGGTGTACGCCGGCTTACTATTTCATCAAACTTGGGGAGAAGCTGCTGATACTGTTCAGCAAGGTCTTTACTTTCAGCCGGGTCAGCTGCCAGATCATAGACCTCCCATTTGGCCTGCTTATTCCGGATAATATTCTTTTTAACAGCTTTAAGGTTTCCCATTCTTATCGCGAGCTGCCCTCCTCCGCTGGTGAACTCCCAGTAAAGGTATTCGTGTTGTTCCTGGTTTTTGCTTTTACCGAGTAATGTCGGCAAATATGAAATTCCGTCTGTTGCATTGATCTTCTGTCCGGTGATCTCCGCAAGGGTTGCCATCAGGTCATAATGAGCTGATATATGTGTTGATTCGGTACCCGGTTTGATCTTGCCGGGCCAGCGCACCACAAATGGCTCCCTGATACCGCCTTCGTAAACCTGTCCTTTCATTCCCCTCAGACCGCCTGAACTGTTGAAAAACCTTGCGTCGGTACCGCCGCCGCCGGCAGGCCCGTTATCGCCGGTGAACATTACGATCGTATTCTCGTCAAGCCCGAGCTCCTTGAGTTTAGCCAGGATGTTGCCAATTTTCTGATCCATTCGTGTGATCATTGCAGCATAGGCCGAATAAGGCCTGGGGTGAGGTGTGTAGCCTGCACCGCCGTTGTATGGCTTTTCATCGAAAACACCATTGTACATCTGAAGGCTTTCGTCAGGAACCTGTAAAGCCTTATGGGGCACCACCACAGCCAGGTAAAGGAAGAATGGCTTACTCTTGTTCTGATCTATGAATTTCAATGCTTCATCTGCCATCAGGTCAAGTGTGAACGCGGTACCATAATACTTCTTGTACTCATCAGGATTATTTGCCGTGGCAGGATTGAACTTCGGATGAACAGTAAACTCGGGATTGCCGGTCTGTTCAACATTGTCATTTCTCCAGAGCCACGATGTGTAATGATTATGAGCATGGTTCTGGTCGTTGTACCCATAAAAAAAATCAAAACCCTGTTTCAACGGTGAACCTGTGGAAGCCATCGCGCCGAGGCCCCATTTCCCGATGACAGCAGTGGCATAACCTGCCCCCTTCAGCATCTTTGCGATGGTTTCCGTGTTTTCAGGTATTGGTGTCTGACCTGCTTCCCTCACATCGCCTTTGATTTCAAAATTATCGCGCACATAACTATGACCCAGGTTTTTCCCGGTCATCAGGCAGCATCTTGCCGGGGCTGAAACAGGTGCGCCAGAATAATGGTTTGTGAACCTGATTCCCTCAAGGGCCATCCGGTCGATATTGGGTGTCCTGATAAACTTCTGTCCATAGCACCCGATATCGCCATAGCCAAGATCATCGGCCATTATGAAGATGATGTTGGGAGTCTTGCTTTTCTGCTTTGGCGATTCAGCTTTCCCCTGGAGAGGCGATGCAGAAAGAAGCACACAACCCCCGATGAGAATATTGTTTATTTTCATTTATTCTGATTTAAAATTTTATAGAAAAGACGCAACCATCCCTTGCCTGTCCGGGAAAGAGTACGTAAGTTCAAAATGATTTTTCCATGAAATATTTTTTAACCGGATTTTGTGCCGGTACTGAAGGGTTTACAAGAGGTCCGAGATAAACCGGCACATCGGTTTCGATCAGGTCAATTCCCTTTGCGAAAAAATCCATGTACTCATCCTTCAGAGTCCCAAAATCTGTCACCTGGTTCCTCAGGAACTTCAGATCCACATTTCTCGAGCTGCCGGCCATGCATAGAGCTCCACGCTCATGTATCATTTTGTAAAGCTCAGGGCTGTCGGGCAGATTATGTCCTACAAATGCCACGACATTCTTCCATGGAACACCGGTTTTATCGAACTCAAGCACCTTTTCAGGACTTGGGATCATAACCTCCATGACGACGTTCTTGTTAAGGCTGTAGCAGAGCTTTGCATCATTGAAGCTGTAAACAATAAGTATCACATTCTGAACACAATTATGTTCTTCGGCTTTTCTCAGGCGGTCCTTTGCCGAAACGTCCTTCTGATCGATTACAAGAATTGTTCGTCCCTTTGCCCATTCCAGAACCTCGTCGAAAGTCGGCATATGATAATCTGTCAGGTTTCCTTTCGAATCTTTCAACCTGAGCTTAAGGAGTTCAGCAAGCGTATAATCGATCACGTTCCCGTTCCCTTCTGTTGTCCTTCTTAGTGTCGGGTCATGATGGATCACCATTGCACTGTCTTTGGTGTATCTCGGATCGAGCTCAATGATGGCATACGTATTTTTTAAAGTATTTTCATACGTAGCCATGGAGTTCTCCGGGAATCCCGGCAATGAGCCGCCCCGGTGTGCGCTTATAAACGGCGCTCTTTGCCCGCTGTATTTAAAGATGGCATGAAGATCGGCAACTTTTTTAACAGCGATGACATGGAGCCTGGCGGTATCCTTGGTGAAACCGAAAAGGAATAAGGAGGCAAGCATCAGGGCAAAACCTGAAACAAGATTCTTTTTATAACAATTCATGGTTGGTCAGTTTAGAATTACAATATACTGAATGCAGGCCGGAAATCTCCGGCCTGCTTCATAATTTTCACTAGTAGCCCGGGTTCTGTGTAAGCTTGGGATTCTGGTCCAAAGCATACTGTGGAATTGGCTGCAGGTAATTCTTTGAAGGATTAAATGTCACAGCACGAACATTTATCTTGCTATATGTCAGTACACCGCCTGAGCTGGTGACCTTCATTCCTTTGATTGGCTGGCTGAACACCTGTTCC
Organism: Bacteroidales bacterium; assembly: GCA_035299385.1. GTDB lineage: Bacteria > Bacteroidota > Bacteroidia > Bacteroidales > VadinHA17 > LD21. Next base: position 23,912 of record DATGWQ010000032.1, read on the forward strand.
GCAGTTTTCCATCTCATGATGTCGTAGAAGTACTTGCCCTCGAAAGCCAGTTCGATACGGCGTTCGCGCCTTATCCTCTGTCTCATCCCTGCCTGGTCGAGCCCTGCGGGAAGAGCAGGCTGTCCCGCCCTCTGACGCACCTTGTTTACTGCATCATACACCGTTGCATCGGGACCGCTGAGCTCATTTTTTGCTTCAGCATAGTTGAGAAGCACTTCAGCATACCTGTAAACAATATAGTTCAGTCCGTCGGCCCTGCTGGATACGACAGTTATTGTGGAATCCAGCTGTTTTTTGGTGAAATAACCTGTTCGTCCGCAGTTGCCTGTTTTGCCTGTAATGTTTATTTCATTGGCATTGTTTGCCATTCCCAGGCGTGTATAGATGCGCGTACCCCTCCACATGCTCCCATCATATATTATTGATGCATAAAAACGTTTGTCGCGATTCGCATATGGACGTGCGGCGTTAAACATCGCTGAGCCTTCCGCTTCGGTCTTGCCATCAGTGAACTCATAGCTGTCAACAAGGTTCTGGGTCGGATCGCAGGTGCCCCATCCGCCTCCTTTGGCGACCATCGGCACTCCCCAGTATTGAATAATAGCTTTGTAGCGTAGTTCGGGGGCATACTGTATATCGAATATCACCTCTTTGTTATTCTCATTGTTCTGGTAAAATAATCCTGTGTAATTTGAGAACAGGTCATAAACCACACCTTTTCCAAGCTCATCGATAATCTTCTGGTTCGTTGCTGCTGCCTCGGACCACATGCCGGCATAAAGCTCGGTAGCACCTTTCATTGTAAGAGCTGCACCCCTGGTAACTCTCCCTACATCTTTTCCCGTCCATTTTGTCGGCAGTGAGTCAGCGGCAAGCTGTGTTTCAGCCCTGATAAAGTCCACACATTCCTGGTACGTGCTCCTCGGATAGAAGATCTCTTCTCCATTGTCATTCCTGAGCACTTTCGTTACAACAGGCACACCACCATAAAGGTCTATCAGCTGCTTGTAGAAATATGCACGAAGGAATCTTGCCTGGGCGAGCATGGATGTTTTGGTTGATTTGGCATAATGTGATGACTCGACCCTCTCAATGAACAGGTTGCATTTCCTGATGCTGGCATACATATTCTTCCACTGATTATTGAAAAGAGTGTTCGATGGATTATAGCTTCCGCTGTTAAACAGTAATGCTGAAGCAGGACCCGCATCCGGTCCATATGTCGTATTGTCCGTAAAATTATCAAGCGGGTCATTGCTGATCTCACTGGGAAGATTCGTCCAAACCGTAGGATAAGGACCGGCATTAAGGTTGTAATAAATATCATTAAGGAAGAGGTCGGCAGTTCTGGAATCATTCCAGATCGATGCATCAGACAGCCTGTCAGACGGTGTGATCTCGAGATCTTCGCATGCTGCAAGGGTCAGAGCCGCAATAAATATGATCAATATATGTTTCATAGCCATTTTCATTTTAGAGTATTAGAAACCAAGGTTAATACCGAGTGCAAGCACCCTCTGTTGAAAATAATAACGGGCGCGGTTGCTTGCGAGCTCAGGATCGAGATATTTCAATGAACTGAAAGTAAGCATGTTGGATCCTGAAAAATAAACCCTGAGTGATTTTACCCCTGCCTTGCTGACAAGTGACTGCGGGAGGGTATAACCAAGTTCCATGGTTTTCAGCCTGAGGTACGTTCCGTCCTTAACCCAGAATGATGAGGTTTGCTGGTTGTTTGTAATCGGAGTAGGTGTAAGCCTCGGGAAGGATGCATTGGGATTATCGGGTGTCCAGTAATCGAGCTGCTCCTTATATATTTTGGCTCCGTTGAAGAACGGGCTTGCCATTTCACTTTCGAGATACATGCTCACAGCGCCTGCACCCTGCCACAGCATTGTCATGTCGAATCCCTTGTACTTTGCGCCAAGATTCATCCCGAAGATCATCTGCGGAAATGAAGGATTACCGATTACGGTATAGTCATTTACATTTATAACATTATCGGGACCTGTAACATTTCCTTCGGCATCAATACCTGCAAGGTCTGCATATTTGATATCGCCGGGCTTAACAGGCCCGTAACTCGGGACAGGAAGATCGTCCCGGAGAGTGCCATCCTCATCGAAGTCGCCCGTCTGGTACAGTCCCAGTGACTGCAGTCCGAATCTCGTGTTCATCGGCCTGCCTGTCTGGCGGCGGTTAGGATTATTGTAAGTTGCTGCTGTTTCGTAAGTCTCTATCAGCTTGTTCCTGGCATAGGTCAGGTTGAACTCGGCATTTATCTGGAGATCATTAGCAATGGTCTGTTTGGTTCCAATGTTAAGGTCAAAGCCACGGTTCTCCATTACGCCGGCATTTACCTGTGACAACCCGATGCCGTATTCCGAAGGAACTGTTGTTGCCGGGCTGAGAAGCATGTCAGATCTCTTCTCATGATACAAGTCCATCGAGATATCAAGTTTCCCCTTGAGGATCATGGCGTCGAAACCAAAGTTTGCCTTATTGGCGGTTTCCCATGTTATGTTGCTGTTTGCCTGTGCACTTTCATAAGCGCCAAGAACCTGGACGGGTGCAGTACCGCCGAAGATATATCCTGAACGGGTAAGGTATGAAGTCATGTACTGGAATGCGTTACCGGCCAGGTTTCCTGATTTACCATACGATGCCCTCAGCTTAAGGTTGTCGAGCCATTGTACCTTGCCTTTCATGAAACTCTCTTCGGAGATCCTCCATCCAAGCGAGGCCGAAGGGAAGAATGCGAATCTCTTTCCGGGGGCAAAGTAATAGTGCCCGTCATAACGTCCCGAGAACTCGACGTAATACCTGGTTGAATAGGAGTAATTAGCACGGTATACCCATCCCATCTGGGCAGATTTGGACGAGTTGCCTCCGTTGCTGAAGTTGTTCTTGTCGCTGCTTCCATATGAAAGCTCGTCAAGAAGAAGATCATAATTCACCCTTCCTGCAGACAAATTGTTATTGTTTGAGCTCCTGCCTTCGTAAACACCGAGAAGCGATACACTGTGTGAGCCAAAAGTCTTATCATATGTAATATAGGCCTGGATCATCCTCGACTGGCTCATTCCAAATGATTCGGAGAGAGTCGGGCTCACCGGTCCGGCGGCTTGTGGCTGCAACTGATCGTTTGCATCCAGCTTGTAGAATGTTCTCGGGAGTGTCCAGGTTTTTGAGAAATCAGGACTTATATTATAATTGAAAACACCTTTCAGCTTAAGTCCCGGTATGAATGAAACCTTTTGTTCGACTTGCAGCTTAGCATTGAGAGCGTTGTCAATATCGTTGCTGTATCCGCTGTTATATATATTCGGGATCATTGCATGGGCAGCCGTTCCATCCGAGAATGTAAGCGGAAGCGTAGGCGGGATCTCCGTAACGTCTGTGAATATGCCTGTACCGCTTGCACCGGCCGGGTTGTGTGAAAGAGCCTGGTTGCCGTTAAGGTCAAGCGACAGGGTGGTGGTATTTGTTACATCTGCATCGACATTAAGAAGAACGTTGTAACGTTTGAATGTGATCTCTGAAACAACACCTTGCTGGTAAAGGTATCCGAGGTTGCTGTAAAATCTTACCTTCTGTGATCCTCCTGAGAAGGAGAGGTTGTGCTGGGTTATAGGAGCCTTGAAATTCACGATCTCATGAACCCAGTCTGTATTGGGATAATGGTCCGGATCGCTTCCGTCCTGCAGTTTCTGCAGCGCTTCTTCGGTAAAAGGATGTGGACCTGCGATATTGTCATTTGCAATGTTCAGGGCGTTTGCATAGCCATAGGCATCCAGGAATTCAGGCATGAATGTCGGCGCCTGAACACCATAGTATGCTTTGTAATTCATGGCAAGCTTGCCTTCCTGCCCCCTCTTTGTTGTCACGAGGATAACACCGTTTGCACCGCCAAGCCCGTATGGGGCAACAGCAGCTGCATCCTTGAGAACCGTAATCGTTTCAACTTCATTAGGGTCAATATCGGAAAGGCTTCTCGGAACTCCGTCTATTATTACGAGGGCATTGGCATTACCGGTTGTACCTATCCCCCTGATCCTCAGAGTTGTTGCATCAGCTCCCGGCTCACCGCTTGACTGGAATGAAAGAACGCCCGGAAGGCGGCCTGTGATGCTGTTCGAAACATTGGCAACAGGAGCTCCTATAAGCTCATCACCCTTTACCGCAGCAAGTGCAGAGGTGGTGGCTACTTTCTTCTGCGTTCCGTAACCCACTACAACAACTTCCTCAAGACCGATCGATGCTTCCGCCATTGTCACATTGATCACGTTCTGCGACCCGACTGGCACATCCTGTGAGGTCATGCCTACAAATGAAAATGTAAGCACAGAACCGTCATCAGGCAGGTTGATAGAATAATTCCCGTCGAAATCAGAAATTGCGCCTGTAGTAGTGCCTTTAACGAGGATGGTGACACCGCCAAGAGGAGAACCGTTCTTATCGGTGACCTTCCCGGTAATTTTCCTCTGCTGATCGGCAATTGACGCTGCCATTGACTTCTCATCGATCTTTTCATTAGTTAAGAGGATCTTCCTGTCAATTACCGTATAATTGACATCAGTTCCTGCAAACAGCTTTCCGAGAACATCGCCTATCAGCATATTATCAGCTTCAATGTTGATTGATTTTTCAATATCAATCTGTTTTTGATTGAAAATGAAATAGAATTCACTCTGACGTTCTATTTCATCCATAACTTTCTCGAGTCGCTGGTTCTGCATGTCGAGCGAAACCCTGGCAACCTGCGAGTATGCAGGGCCTGCAAATGCATTTGTAAGACCAGCTACAATGAGAAGCAATGCAATTTTTAGTTCCATGATTAGTTTTTTTAGGGTCGGATGAGAACTCACCCGGGGATCAAATTTTTTTTTCATAACTTTGAATAGGTTTAAGTTAGTAGGTACAGCTTAGACTCAATCAGCAGGGAAGCGGCTCCAACGCTTTCCTGTTTTTTTATAATCAGTCCTGTTAATTATTTTCCGTTTATTGTTATTCTTACCTTTTTCTTCTCATATGTGTCATCAGGATTAATGCCTGGTTCATTTATTGAATATTCTATTCCAATTGATTTTTTCAGAATGTCCAGTACATCTTCCAGGCTCTCATCCACAAATGTTGCCCTGAGCCTGAAATCATCCGAAAAAGCACCGACAACATCAACATCCACATCGTACCAGCGTTCAAGCCTTTTTTCCACGGTCTCCATGGGGTCGTTCCTGAATACCAGCTTGCCTTCGGTCCATGACAGATATTTTTTTGTTTCGACCTGTTCGGTCATGAACTTTCTGTCTGATTTATCAAATAAGGCGAGTTGACCGGGATTGATTATCAGCGGGTTACCAGTATCATTGCCTGACAATTCGACTTTGCCTTCTTCCAGGACAACTTCAATTTCTTTATCATTGTCCCATGCGGCCACATTGAATTTTGTTCCGTGGACTTTTACGGTGATCTCGCCTGCGATCACCCTGAAAGGCCTTTCTTTATCAGTTACCACATCAAAATATCCTTCACCATCCAGTTCGATCCGGCGGTCTTTATTGAAGTTCAGGTTATACTTTAAGGTTGAGCTGCTGTTAAGCCATCCTGTTGTGCCATCGGGAAGCATGAAGCTTGTCCGGGTCCATGCCGGGGAATGGATCTCGGCTATTGTATTGTTTGCTTCTCTGTAACTGACCAAACCTTTTAATCCCCAGAACACGAGTACCGGCAGTACGATTATGGCTGCAGCCCTCATTACCCATGAAACCAGCCTGTTGCTATTTTTCTTGACGCCTGCTGAGTTTATATCATAGTGTATCTTATAAAGAATATGGTCTAGATTCTTCCCGGGCAAATCCTTCTCAGTGTTCATCAATTCATAGAACTGAGAAGACAATATGCTCCTGATCTGATCCCTCCTCTGATCATCCCGAAAAAGATCACTCACTGCTGATTCTTCAACAGAAGTGCCTCCGAAATGAAACCAGTTCAGCAACTTTTCCCTGATTTTTTCTTTCTCTTTCATGCAACGAGTCCAAGCTTTTAAAAGCAGCTCCCATGCCGGGAGCTGCTAAAATTATCGGATCTCCCAAGATTCCCCCTATGGATGAGATCCGGTAGGTAATATCCTTTTAAAGCATTTTACACCTATCAGCGACAGGTATTTTTTTTTATTGGAGGAACAGCATTAAAAAAAGAATCAAAGAAATATTCTCTTTTTTTAGGTTTTTCCTGATAAATGACAGTGCTTCTGTTATCTGGTTCTCAACCGTTTTATGGCTTAGCTGCAATTCTTCTGAAATTTCTTTAATGCTCAGCCCCTCCAGCCTGCTTTTTATAAAAATCATTCTTCTTTTTTCGGGCAGTTTGTTAATAAGCGAAACGATATACTGATAAAGGGAATTGTAAGATACCAGGTTTGAAGTCTGCATATCTGATTCTTCAACCAGACCGGATTGCAGGTAATCAGAAAGATGAGCTTTTGTCCTGAAGTGCTTTCTTATTATGTTAAATGAAATAGTAAAAAGGAACGATTTAAAGGAAAGCTCGTGTCTCAGTTCGGCGCGTTTTGCCCAAACAATAGTAAACACCTCCTGAACCAGCTCTTCAGAATCCGGATCAGATTTCAGATAACCATATGCAAAACCATATAGTCTTCGGCTATATTTCCCGAAGAGACTATTGAAAGCAAGTATGTTGCCTTTTGATAGTTCTCTTACCAGCGATGATTCGTCATTCACGACTTCGTTGCTGTTCATAGGAAGCGAGAAAAAACCGGGTTAGTTCCTGATAACAAGTGCCGCAATATACAATTATTTTGAAAAAATGATCTTCTTATGATGATATTTATCTAGGAAGTCCGGATCGGCCGGAACATCTGATCTGATAAATTTTTATTGTATATTCGGTTGTCAAAATTATTGATATGAAAAGAGTATTTTCCCTTCTCCTGGCAATGACACTGCTTATGATTGATCTCTTCTCTCAAAACTTTGCCGCAAATTACGATGAATCTAAAATCCCTCCATACAAGCTGCCCGATCCGCTTATATTCCAAAACGGATCTGCTGTAAAAAACAATAAGGACTGGGAAAAACGCAGGGCTGAGCTTCTCAGGATTTTCGAAAATGAAGTATATGGCAAAAATCCGGCCTGGAAGGGTACCATGGAGCCTTCCGTAATCAATACCTATGAAGTGGCATTATCAGGCACGGCATCAATGACGGAAGTGAAGCTCACTTTCAAATATGGCCAGAACGAGCACTCAATGCGGATGCTGGTTTACCTTCCCAAAAATGCAAAGAAAGCTCCAGTCTTCCTTGGATATAACTTCAACGGGAATCATACGGTAACAGATGATAAAAATATTATGCTGCCGAATGCCTGGCCAAGGGATAAAGCGGGCTCCCCTGAAAAGGGAAAGGAATCGGACCGTGGAAAATCATCCTCCGACTGGGAGGTTAAAGAACTGATCGCCAATGGTTACGGCCTGGCAACGATTTATTATGCCGATGTCGATCCCGACTTCGATGATGGATTTAAAAACGGTGTGCATGCATTATTCAGCCAGCCGCGCGACAGCTCATCGTGGGGAAGTATTGCGACATGGGCATGGGGTTTGTCAAGGGCAATGGACTACCTTGAAAAGCTCCCCGGTGTCGATCCGAAAAAAGTAATAGTATTCGGCCATTCCAGGCTTGGCAAAACAGCATTGTGGGCAGCAGCCACTGACACGCGCTTCGCCATGGCAATATCCAACAACTCCGGTTGCGGTGGCGCGGCCCTTTCAAAAAGGATCTACGGTGAAACGGTCGGAAGCATAAACCGTGCATTCCCGCATTGGTTCTGTGATAACTTTAATAAGTACAACGAAAAGGAAGAGCTGCTTCCCGTCGACCAGCATGAGCTGCTGGCCCTCATTGCACCAAGGCCTGTCTATGTTGCCAGTGCAGAAGATGACAAATGGGCCGATCCGAAAGGCGAATTTCTTTCCTGCGTTTCAGCTGCACCCGTCTGGAAGCTGCTCGGCAAGGAAGGGTTCCCCGCAACAGAGATGCCAAAGGTAAACACACCTGTAATGGGTTCGATAGGATATCACATAAGAACGGGCGGACATGATGTCACCCTTTACGACTGGCAGCAGTACATGGCTTTTGCCACTAAAAATCTGGGACGGTGATACTATGTCAGGACTATAACTTCGTGGTCCGGTATTGAATTTAATCTGAAGCTGCTCCAGCCCTCTTTTACCGAGGCTGCTATCTTTTGCCCTGCGACAAGGAGGTTTGGATAATCGCCTTTCACATCTTCGGTAAGCCTTACACTCACTGAAACCGGTCCCACGGGAATAAATTCATCCACCGGAGAGCGCCATGTCCCTGCACTTGTAAGATTCGTAAGATGAAGTATCATCCTGCCTTTCTGCCGGTACAAGTTGCAATCAATCAAACCAGGGCCCTGCACTGTTAAAGGCACATTATTTTTCAAACCCCATAGAATGATATTTCGCAGCAGATTGCCATGATCAGGGAGGTTGTAAAGTGCATACTGACGGTCGAGGTCTGCAGGCATGAATGCTATACGGCTGCCATTCGACAAAGTATTGATGATCAGACCAGGGATATCGGTCACAGGTTCGCGCATCCACGCCGTTTCAGGCGGATAAATCGGGAATTCCGGGATGAAGGTCATCAGCACCTGAGAATTTGCATCAGTGTGAAGAGATGATAATGAACCTCCAAATGGCAGGATATCAGTTTCATCATATCCTTGTAAAATTTCGTGCCTTTTTCCCTTAACCTCCGGTTCATTGCCGGTACTGGGTCCATCCACCATCCTCCGCATCTCAGGAAAGAGCCGGAGATAAGTATGGGCTGTACGACTTACTCCCCTGTTTTTGTTCCCGGGCTTATAATGAGCGCCATATAGTTCACCCAGCGCATAATCCTTCAGCATTATTCCCTCTCCGTCATAAAGACTGGTGTGCCCGGTTGCAAACAGGTTGCCCCCGTTCTTTACAAAATTCCTTAAAGCCATAAACTGATTCTCTGAAAGAACAGCCATTTCAGGAAGAATGAGCAGGCTGAATTTTGAGGCATCCCGTTCGATATGATCGGCATGAACAGGCTGATATGGGATCCTCGCTTTGATCAGGGCCTGGGTTATTCCTCTCCTTGGGAGCTCGACATTCTGCTCGGCATCGTCCCTGCCGAAAAGATCATAATTTTCCTGTGACCATACAACTCCCACATTCGCAACGGGAGTCCTGTTTACAAGGAATTCCTCATTTGCTTTATGCCAGCGGTTGACAGGTTCAGCGGTATGGTACATCCTGCGGTCTTCGTGGTAAGCACCTATGTGATGCCACCAGGGCTGGATGCCTCCCGCAAAGCCTTCCAGCATCCAAAGATGAACCTCTTGCACAGGCTTTGCAGAAACACGGAAAGTGGGTGTACCGTGCTGGTACATCGCCATGCTGTCGGGCACAAGCTTTTCCCATCCGAGCATGCCATGAACAATTTTCCCAAGATCTGAGATATTCTGGAAACCTGTTGAGTTGCTCCGCGACTGGTGATCGAGCATAATTATGTCAGCCCTCCTGCAGATTTCCTTATAATCACGAAAGCTCTCGCATTGACCGCTTATCGAGCCGCTGTTCATTCCCGACCAGATACAATCGGGACCTCCGGCTGACTTTGTTGTCTTGTTGTTAAGTTCCCATATTTCAAGACGCCTGTCGTAATTCCACCTGATCCATTTACGGTAAACCGGATCATCCCAGTCCTTTTTCCGGGGAAGTGAATTACCCGTTTTGTCAAGGAAACTTTTCTTGCAGTTTTCGCAAAAGCAAATTGAGCTGCGTCCCAGTCCAGCCCAGCTGTTATCCGTAAAACCTTCCGGATGGTATATCTGCGCTATTTCAGTAAGAATTGCCGGGATATGATCATTATAATATGGCCCGTTTACGCATGTTATATACAGATCGCCTGCCTTGTACGGTTTCCCATTTTCATCAACCGTGAACCAGTCGGGATGAGCTTTATAAAAATCCTCATTGGCACGGTTCGAGTCCATCCTCGCAAAAACAGCAATTCCATCCTCATGTGCAGCCCTGCACAGTTCGCCAAACAGGTCACGGCCCTGCAGGTATTTTGCCTGGTAGTGCAGCGGCACTCTTGTAGGATAATATGCGACTATCCCGCCGGCGTTCACGATTATTCCCTGTATCCGGGTCCTCTTCCACTGTTTACGCCACCAGGAGATATCATAAGTAAGCGGATCCTTCTCTGTTATGTTGGTCTGACCCCACCTGGTCACACGACGGTACCAGGGGATCTCCTCTTTTTGCCGGGCTTCATCCATTGGTCTGCTGTTTGCACGAATATTTCCTGAGGCCAGGGTTACCGAAACAGCTGCAGCTTTCTTTAAGAAGGCACGCCTGCTGTTAAGTTCCGATCGATTATTCATCCTATATCTTTACTGCTTCATGCTTCTTCACCCATTCCGGATCCAGATCTACCCCCATACCCGGCCCGGTGGGAACCTTTAATTTGCCATTCACTACTTTCAGCCCGGATGTGGGGCATTCAAAGGGGACATTTGTATCGAGCCCCTTGAATTCATGGTGTTCGCCTGCATTTGGAACAACGGAAAGGAACTGAATGTTATAGAGAAATCCCAACCCTCCCCCGGACATATGAGGAATGATCTGTTTTCCGAAGGCCTGGGCCATCCGTGCCACCTTCATACCCCGTACAAGACCGCCGAAATAATAATTATCCGGCTGAACTATGTCGAGACCATCATTCGCAAGTGACCATCTGAAATGCACAAAGCTCTGGTCCTGTTCCCCGTTTGCAATTGGCAAATCCAATGCATCGGCCACAGCCTTGATATCTTCAAAATGATCGTACATAACCGGTTCTTCGAAATACCTGTATTTGTATTCCTCGAGCAGCTTTCCGACTTTAATTGCCCCGGGTACATCATAATAACCGTTCGAATCCGCGTACAACGCCATATCATTCCCGTATGTCTCTCGCAAAAGAGGGATCAATTTCTCAGTTTTTCCAGGCACTCCGCCATAGTGAATATCCTTTGTGCCGGCAAACTGGTAACCTATCTTGACTTTGAGGGCATGAGTATCATACTCTGAAACAGCTTTTTTGATAAGGTCAAAATGCTCCTCAAGGGGTTTCTCCCTGAACTCAGTTGCCACATAAATCCCGACTTCCGGATTGTGTATCTCGCCGATCATCTCACCCATTGTTTTTCCTGCGATCCTGCCGAGCATGTCGAGGATTGCAAATTCGGCACACGCAAGAGGCAATCCCAGGGCTATTCCGTTAAGCCTGAAGTTGAAATTATAAATATATATTCTTCCCAGGATCAGGTCCAGCTCCCGTGCATCCTGCCCGATGAAGAAGGGCCGTACATTCCTGAGAAAGATCGGGAAAAGCGTATCGATGTTGCTGTGAGCCACGGCATAACCTTCGGCACCATCCTTTGATCTCACATGTACAAGATGACTCCTTCCGAATCTGAGAAGATCAAGAGAGTCTATTACCACAGGATCTTTGAGGTATTCCCTTTTCAATACAGGCTGCTTCAGGACGGCATCGATTTTTGCATATTTTTCACTGACCTGCGCCGATGGTTCTGCTGCATTGGCATTTGTGCAAGAAACAGGCAGGGATGCTGCAATGCTGCCGGTAACGGCGGTTGAGATGAACTTGCGGCGGGAAGTATTCATTCTTTCGAATCTTTAAAAGTTACACAGAGTTTCACAGAGGAGACACAGAGTTACACAGAGGAACCACCTATATTTTTGGAAGGCTCCATGGCGCCCTGTATTTCGGAACAAGGTAGGTGTTGGCATCCGTATCATTGGTGAACTTCGTCCCATCCCATACAAGCTTTTTACCTGTACGATAGGCTATGTTGCCGAGAGCTGAGAATTTGGCAATATGCGCAGCTATTTCCGGGCTTGCTTTTGTATTACGGTCACGTTTTGCGATACACTCGAGATGATTTTTAACATGATTCGGCAAGCCCTTGTTAACTCCATTTACCCATGGTTTGGCCTCCATCCTGGTTTTGCCGTTCACTTTTTCGGGTATCACCTCCCACCCGCCCCTGTCCACGACAAGGGTGCCGTTTTCTCCGACAAAACCGAGAACAGCATTTCTTCCATAACCACCGTCATTTATCCCGATTGCATGATCCCACATCACATTGAAGCCGTCGAATTCATAAATGGTCTGAAGGCTGTCCGGTGTTTCACAGGCATCATCGGGATATCCATATTTACCGCCCATTGCCATAATCGATTTAGGTGCGGTGACATTCATCCCAAACAATGCAAAATCGAGGAGGTGCACACCCCAGTCTGTCATCAGCCCGCCTGCATAATCCCAGAACCAGCGGAAGGTGAAATGAAACCTGTTTTTATTAAAAGGCCTTTTTGGGGCCGGGCCGAGCCACATATCGTAATCGACCCCAGCAGGTGCAGGTCCGTCCGGCACAACCGGTATGGATGTGTTCCACCCCTGGTAAGAATAGACTCGCACTATCCTGATCTTTCCCAGTTTGCCCGATCTCAGGAAATCCACTGCATCGAGCCAGTGGGGATCGCTTCGCTGCCATTGACCCACCTGCACGACAGACTTGTTCTTTTGTGCGGCTTTCACCATGATGTTGCATTCCTCGATCGTCCTGCCGATCGGTTTTTCGCAGTAGACATCCTTGCCTGCCTCGCATGCAGCGACCATCTGAAGACAATGCCAGTGATCGGGGGTACCGACGATAACAAGATTGATGTCCTTATTATCGATCAACTTACGCCAGTCCTTATACAGGTTCGCTGGCTTTGCTCCTGTTTTCTTTTCAACATCAGCAGCCCGGCGGTTGAGAACTGATTCATCAATATCGCATAATGCCAGGCATTTGACATTCGGGTTATTGAGAAACTCACTCAAATCCGAGAAGCCCATTCCATTGCAGCCAATAAGACCGACATTCATCCTGTCTGAAGGTGCATTACTGCCAAATCCGGATGCTATGCCCGGGGCAATGCTGATCCCTGCTGCCGTTACTGCAGCGCCTTTAATGAAATCTCTGCGTGTTGTCATA
>DATGWQ010000033.1:0-16916 GCA_035299385.1 Bacteroidales bacterium
GGCTCAGCCTCTCAGCAGCGTCCGGAACCGGCAATGGAATCCTTGCTGTTACAGCTTCAACTGCCAACACCTCAACTGGAACAAGAACCGCCAATGTTACTTTTTCAGCATCAGGAGTAACTTCAGTTACCGTAACTGTGACACAATCAGGTGCAGGTCCCGCTTTATCTGTTGCCCCGGCCGGCATCACGGTAGCCTCAGCATCAGGCTCGGCAGGGAGTTTCAATGTTACCTCCAACACAAACTGGACTGTGACAGATGATGCATCCTGGCTCAGCCTCTCAGCAGCGTCCGGAACCGGCAATGGAAGACTTGCTGTTACAGCTTCAGCTGCCAACACCTCAACTGGCTCAAGAAGCGCCAATGTTACTTTTTTGGCAGCAGGAGTATCTTCAGTTACAGTAGTAGTGACACAATCAGGAGTGAGTCCTGGTTTATCCGTTTCGCCGGCCGGCATCACAATAGCTTCAGCATCAGGCTCGGCAGGGAGCTTCAATGTTACTTCAAACACAAGCTGGACAGTAACAGATGATGCATCCTGGCTCAGCCTCTCAGCAGCATCCGGAACCGGCAATGGAACACTTGCTGTTACAGCTTCAACTGCAAACTCTTCAATGGTAACAAGGAGTGCGAATATTATATTTTCAGCTTCCGGAGCAACTTCGGTAACCGTGACAGTAACTCAGTCTCGTACAAGTCTTGAATTACCTGTTTTAACAACTACATCTGTTTCAGAAATTACTTCAAAAACTGCATTGAGCGGTGGCAATATAATCTCTGATGGTGGTTCTTATATTATCGCTCGTGGCGTATGCTGGAATACTGATGAATATCCACTTGTTGATCTGGAAACAAAAACCATTGATGGAACGGGATCGGGTATATACTCGAGCAAAATCAGCGAATTGACCCCCGGAACAACTTATTATGTCAGGGCATATGCTGCCAACAGTTCTGGTACCGCTTATGGAGAACAAGTAAGTTTCAGGAGCGAGATAAATCAGGAGCAATCCCAGGAAATCAAAATATTTCCTAATCCCGTTTCAGGCATTCTGACAATTGAGTACAATGGCGATAATTTCAAATCATTCAATATAATAGATTCACGGGGGATAATCCTGAGAAAAGAAAGAACCATTACTCCGATGCAGCAAATAGATTTCTCAGGATATGAGCATGGCATTTATATTCTTGATTTCATCGGTGCTAATGGCGAATTCAAAAGGATCAAACTGGTGAATCAGTAAATCATTCCCAGTCTCTGTGGCAGACTTGTCTGGAATTCAGAAACTGATAACTTTAATCACTTCCTGTTAGGTGTAACTAATTTAGCATGTGCTTATTACTGTTCCTCCTTGATTGAATATTATATTAATTTTATTGATGAACGAATGTCTGAACTGACAAAAGTTGTAAATCTTAGTAACGTACCTGGTTCCGGTTCTGATAAAAAATTTTTTCTGCAAAAAATGGAAGAATAGTGGATCTCCAGTGAGGTATAGAGTTCTTTTCAGCGCTTCCCGACGAACATAAGCTTTTTCATGATGTTAAAACAATACACCAAAATTTTAGTGCCATGAAATATTTAATGAGAGTAAAGATGTCAAAAGATTCAGGTAACAGTAGCTTGATGGATCCGGATTTTGGAAAGAAGATGCGTGAAGTGCTCACGGAAGTGAAAGCTGAGAATGCTTACTTTACGACAATTGATGGCTGCAGAGGCGGATATATTGTTGTAAACATTGATAATCCTTCACAAATGCCTGCAATTTCCGAACCGTTCTTTTTATGGCTGAATGCCGAAATCGATTTTTATCCAGTGATGAGCCCTGATGATCTGGAGAAGGCAGCTCCCGCTATCGAAAAAGCAGTAAAGAAATGGGGTAGGCATGTTGAGCAATATTCCCAGGTTTAAAATATTACACTGAGCGAGAGTGTTCGTTCGAGCTACCCGCTCTCACTCTCACTCTCGCTTTTTTTCTGTACCCGGAGCGGGACTTGAATGCTGACGCTTGCGGTCAGCACCCTGACTTCCGCGTTGGCGGAACGTCAGGGCCCGCACTCGTACCCGGAGCGGGACTTGAACCCGCACGGACATTACTGCCCACAGGATTTTAAGTCCTGCATGTCTACCATTCCATCATCCGGGCAAATGTGCCTGGGCGTACCTGCCGTCCAGGTATCCTTGTGTCTGCTCAGACGAATGCAAATTTAAGACAAAAAATCAATCTCGAAACAGGATAGCCAAACATCAATAGAATTTTTGCTCCTGCGTGTTTATGCGACGATTACAATCACTCACGATTTTTCAAAGGATCATCATTTAAGATTTGTAAAAAATTGTTTTTGTAAAAAATAATTAGTTACTTTGTATTTCAAAGTACTTTTAAATTAAAAGAGAGACTGTAATTTTCCTAATATGCCGGCTCATGAATGAAAAGATAAAATCCAGCCTGACCAATCCTGAAATCCTGGAAAAACTTTACCACGAGGACAGGAAAAAATTCCGAAACGAATTTGAAAAACTATACCCGGAAATAGAAAACTCAGAAGCAGCAAAATTCTGGAAAGCAAGACTCGACTATGACAGCAAACCTGAAATTCTCAAGACAATTGCTTTGCCTGAGATAATAATGGTAGTTGCTGTGTGTCTCCTGACGGCATTTCTTATCAAAATACCTGATATTTTCAGGATAAAATACCCTGAGGAAAGTGTCTTTTATTTAAAAAACGGTGCGATAATTGTCTTTTTCGGATTGTCACTCTACACGTTTCTAAACAAGAAAATATATGGGCGCAGCCGGATTGTTATAACCGCTTTGCTATTCCTGGTCCCTGTAATATACAGCAACCTGCTTCCTCTTAAGAATTCCGACACGATAACCCTGGTCTATATTCATCTCCAACTCCTTATGTGGTTCATCTATGGAATTGTATATACAGGTCCGGAAATAAAGAACATGGAACGCAGGGCGGATTTCATCAGGCATAATGGCGACCTGGCAATCGTCTATGCATTGATAGCAATAGCCGGGGGGCTGCTCACAGCTCTGACAATAGGTCTTTTTCAGTCTATCGGGGTCAACATCGAAGAATTCTATTTCAGGAATATTGTCATGACCGGAATGGTTGCGGTACCCGTAATAGCAGACTACCTGACTGAAAAGTTCCCGGCCCTCGTCAGCAGGACTGCACCCCTGATCGCAGCAATCTTCAGCCCGCTGGTGCTGATCACATTGTTAGTTTTCCTGGTAACTGTAGCCGTCACCGGCAAGGACCCGTATAATGACAGGAATTTCCTGCTCATCTTCAACTTAATGCTTCTTGGCGTCATGGCGATCATTATTTTTTCCGTTTCCGAAACATCAGTCATAAAGAACCGGAAATTCAATGCAGCGATCCTTTTCGGACTTTCAGTTGTGACCATAATAACTGATCTCATCGCACTTTCTGCAATAGCTTACAGGCTGAATGAATTCGGCATTACCCCGAACAGGTTGGCCGTTCTTGTTTCAAATCTCCTGGTACTGATCAACATTGCCCTCATCATGATTGATCTTTTCCGGATCAACTTCAGGAAAAAAGAATTCGGCCTTGTCAGCCTGACTGTCTCAAAGTTCCTGCCGGTTTATCTTTCATGGATCATTATTGTAGTATTCGGATTCCCTTTGATCTTCGGACTTAATTAGACAGTAGATCAGGCATCCCTCCCGGGTGCTAAACTATAACATATTCTGAATTTTATATAATGAGATCCACATCAAATTTGATGAAATTTAATGCTTAAATGACATTAATTCAGATTGAATGAGAACTCTCGGAATTGTTCTGGTTATTATAGGACTGATCCTGACCCTAGTTACGGGGTTAAAGTTTTTTACAAGGGAGAAAGTCGTTGATTTGGGGAAGATAGAAGTATCAGCTGATAAGCCCCACTCCGTTAACTGGTCTCCGATACTCGGTGTGGGAATTATGGTTGTAGGTGGTATCCTGATCGTTGCCGACAAGCGAAAATTGTAGTCCAATTGTTTGGCACTGACCAGGTTTTCATACTTTAGCACCCTGTCGCTGATCCGGGCGACCGGGCGAATTAATCCATGCTTTTACCAGATTTTCAGTGAAGTCATAGTTAACGAACCCATAACTGCCTTATCATTAAAGATCGTCACTGATTCATTCTCTTCTTTCAGCGCCAAAGCATACAGCAGCGGAAGAAAATGATCGGGTGTAGGGATGGCGAGATTGAATTCCCGTCCCTGTTTCCTGTAATTTACCAGCTGCCCGAAATCGCCGTCCAGGATATACTTTTTCATTTTATCGCCGGCTTCCAGGGCCCAGTCATAACCATACCCGGGTTCGTTAATTTTATACCAGTTGACAAGAGCCAGGTTATGGACCATGTTGCCGCTGCCTATGATGAGTACACCCTTCCTGCGAAATGCTGCCAGCTCAGCGGCAAGCTCAAAATGCTGAGACGGGTTTTTGTAATAGTCAAGGCTCATCTGGATAACGGGGATATCTGCCTCGGGATACAATCGGCTTACAACGCTCCAGCATCCATGATCGAGGCCCCAGGCCAGATCGAGACCGACCTCAGTATTTTTCACAGTATTTTTTGTTTCCAAAGCCAGCTCAGGACTGCCCTGAGCCGGGTATTGCACTTCAAAAAGCTCCGGAGGGAAGCCGCCGAAATCATGTATTGTCTCGGGCTTTTCCATGGCGGTTACATGAGTGCCCCTTGTTTCCCAGTGCGCAGAAATGCACAGTATTGCCGAAGGCTTCGGGAGGGTCTGCCCGATGGTGCGCCACCCTCTTGTGAACTCGTTCTCTTCTATAGCATTCATCGGGCTCCCGTGACCAAGAAACAACACCGGCATTTTTTCGGTATCCTTATAATTACCTGTCAATTTATTTATTTCTTCTCCCATGATTTCTCCCTGATAATGTTCAGAGTCTATTTTCCCTCTTAATTTGATGCCCTCACAAGCTGGACATCACCGTTAATCTTTACTTCATCGCTGACGAGAACGCCTCCTGTCTCAAGAGCGGCATTCCAGTTCAGTCCCCATTCTTTTCGGCTGATCTTGCCGTTTACAGTAAAGCCTGCTTTTTCGTTCCCCCAGGGATCCTTCATTACTCCGCCGAATTCGACATCGAGCTTAACGGGTTTCCTGACGCCTCTCATTTCGAGATCTCCATGAAGAACATAAGTCCCATCGCTGACTTTCTCGAAAGAGTTGCCTTTAAATACAATCTGGCTATGATTTTCGACATCGAAGAAATCTGCACTTTTCAGATGTCCGTCACGTTGTGCATCTCCGGTGGTGATCGATGCAGGGTTTATCGTGAGTTCGATATCCGATGTCATCAGTTCTTTGCCGTCAGTATACACGTTAGCTTCAAATTCCCTGAATTCACCTTTTACATTGGTGATCATCAGATGTTTCACCTTAAAAGACAGCTCACTGTGTGCGGGATCGACGATCCATTTTGTCCTGTTTATTTCTGTTTCCATTTTTACTTGATTTTTAAGAATTAATTACAATGCAAAGATGCAACCTGACGAAGCGGCTGAGGTAACACTTTTCGGTAATTGTGTTGTGATTTCAGGAAGCGAGCTTCTTCATCTCTTTCCTGAATTCGGTCGGAGTCTGACCTGTCTTCTTCCTGAAAACCGCCGTGAAGTAAGACTTCTCGTTAAAGCCAAGTTCGTAACCTATTTCAGATACCGTCTTGTCTGTTGACGACAGCAGGTTCTTTGCTTCAATAAGCTTCCTCGTTTCAATGATTTCGGAAACGCTTTTCTGCATTATGTTCTGGCAGATCAGGTTCAGGTTTCGTGCGGACATGAAGAGTTTCTCTGCATAGAAATCGACACCTTCGGGCCTGCGGAAATTTTCCTCGAGTATTTTCAGGAAGTTTTTAAAAGTGGTATTCTGGTTACCGGTAGGGATCCCCTGGTCAACCGTTTTCTTCCGTTCATTCTCGATCATTGTGATAAGCGCATTCAGCAAAATCCTTATCACTGCATAATCCGGCCTTTCGATTTTCATCTCTTCATGCATCATTTCGCATAAGGTGGAAAGACGGTCAAAGCAGTATCCTTCCCTGAGCTGAATATTTGCATTATCGTGGTACCATGAATAGAGCTGAAAAGTGGTTTCGGGTATGAATTCGCTTTTGAATTCGATTACCCACATGTCGAAGCTACCATCCTTTGCCGAGGGTTTCACTTTATGGACCTTGCCTTTTGTAATAAAGCTTACGAACGGAGCTGTAAATTTTTCTGATCTGAAATCGATAAAATGTTCGAGCTCCCCTGCCATTCCGACGATCAGCTCTTCGAAGTCATGCACATGGGGTTCGTTCAGGGATTCTGTAATTTCTTTCACCTGGTCAGTGTCAAGACGGAATATGTGAAAGAGTTGATTCATAACAACAAAGATAGTAAATAAACCGCTGAAAATGTATATAATACAATATTGATAGCGCTGTAATTAAGTTAAGAAACTGCAATCTGCAACTATCGTTTCTATTGTACATTGAAGTTAAATTCTTATATTTATTAATTACGATCAGGTAACCCCCGATAATGATCAGTATCAGATTATGAAAGTCCTTAAAGATGACAGGAACCACGCTATATTCAGTAAATGAAATCCTGATCAATTCCATACTTGGTATAATGATGCTTGGAGTCGGGCTCTCCCTCACATCTTCAAGCTTTAAGAATGTGTTTGTCTTTCCGCGGCCGTTAATTATCGGGCTGTTTTCACAGATCGTCATCCTCCCGATTATAGCGTTCGTAATTTCAACTTTTTCTGATATGCCCCTGCCTTTCAAGGCAGGTCTGATAATACTTGCAGCATGCCCCGGCGGTACGACTTCGGGGATGATTACTTATTTATTCAACGGGAATGTTGCCCTTTCGATCAGCTTCACTTGCATAAACAGCATACTGGCGCTTTTCACGATCCCTTTTGTGGTGAACCTTAGCCTGTCTTACTATTTCGGGAATTCAACAACAATACATTTATCATATATTGAGACAATTATACAGATCTTTTCAGTGACAATCATACCAGCACTGGCCGGTGTCCTTATCAACAAATACTTTCCGCGGTTCTCTTCAAAAGTTCAGAAACCTTTAAAGTATATACTGATTTCAGCCCTGGCTGTAGTATTCCTGATTTTGTTCTTTGCGGGAAAGGAAAAAGGCGGCACAGGCATCACGAAAGATGAATTGTTCAATATTCTGCCTTATGCATTATTGCTTAACCTTGCTTGCCTGGCATGGGGATTCTCTCTCGGGCTTATTACGAGGCTGGGTATAAAAAACTCATACACGATAAGTATTGAAGCATCTGTTCATAATACAATACTTGCTTTCCTCGTAGCCGAAACGCTGCTGAATAACTCTGAGCTGGTGAAGCCTGCGCTCGTCTATGCAATGTTTTCCTTCTGGACAGCAGTGATTTACAGTATAATAATCAATTTTTTCATCCGGAAAGGAGCTTTCTCCGGCTACAAATCAAAATTCGATCCCGAAGCTGTCAGTTGATGGTTATCCTGTTCCCTGTTCCAAGCTCTAAATAGTTTTTACCAAACGCCTCTCTGAACATCTTTATTTGTTTTTCGCCTGTACAATGAGTTGCACCGCATTTTACAATTCCCAGCTGCTTCATTGCAGAAATAATTTTTTTCATCTCCTCATCGGTCTTATTCAACAGGTGAAATCCTCCGCAAACCATGTAGATGTTCTTTCCAAAATCATTCTTTATCCGGGTAAGCATCATTATGATTCCGGGGTGGGCGCATCCGGTGATGACAACCAGCCCGCTTTTTGTGTCAAGAACTAGCGCCTCTTCCGGAATGTCATGGTCGAATTGACCCGATGTGTACAGATTCTGACAGATTACAGAAGAGCCACCAACATAAACAGGTTCGAGTCCGAGCTCATTCATATTCTTCGGAAAACTTTCGGAAAAGGCTTCCGGGAAAAGGACGGGGATCCCTGTCTTCAGCTTTGTCAATGAAGTTATCCCACCGGTATGGTCCTGATGTTCATGTGAAAGGATAAGCATATCGATTCGTGAGGGGTCGATCCCGGTTTCATGGATGTTTTTTCCAAGTATTTCCGGCTTTGTACCGGTATCGAATAGTATGCATTTTTCCAGCCCCTCTATAAGTACGGAAAATCCCCAGTCAGCTGTTGTCCCTTGCTCTGAAACATAATTATCATACAACACAACTATGGTTACAGGAGATTTAATCCCACTCTCAGGGCTGATGCTCCGCTCTCCCCTGTAACCACCCGTTCTTTCAAAATACTGCCCATATAGTCCGGTATTTACGAGGATCATCCGGAGCAGAATGAAAATCAATATGCCACCATCTTTATATGATCTTTCTAAAATTGCCATGTGATTGTATTTTAGAGATTTAAATAACAAAGTTAAAGCTGAAAAAATTAAAAGTCAAGATTATTATTGGATTGGAAATGATTTCGACCCTGACCCTACCCGGTGTGACCGGTCATTTCAAAAAGTATTTTTATATTTAGTGTCAGATCATCAACCATTGTTATTCATAAAACCTTAAAAACATCTGCCATGAAAAAAAGAAGTTCACGACGCGATTTCCTGAAGATATCAGCCACGACGGCTGTGGGAATGGGGATCGCACAACCCTTCGCCTCTGCAATGAATGATCAGCAGAAGGAAGTACAGGACAAAACTGCAACAACCCTTAAGAAGGATCCCTATGCACTTGCAGCAAGGTTCAATAAGTACCTGAGAGTAACAGATGTGACCGACGGCCTCGATGCAGTCGGCCGTGCAGATCTCACCCTGATGGATGCTGCAATCCGGCCGCTCTGGATGGGGATGCGGTTCTGGGGACCGGCAGTCACAATGCGTGTTATTCCCACTAACCGGAGAATGCCGGTCATCGACAGGAAAGACGCTCTTCTTCAGCACGGTATCTGGGAAAAATCAGGCGGAATGCATGCGAATATCAAGACAAAGCCGGGATGCGTGGTTGTGACTTCGACGAATGGTGCGCGCGAATGCGGCTACTGGGGATCAAACAACTCGCTTGGCATGCAGGCTAACGGTGTTGTCGGGATAGTCACTGACGGTTTTGCGCGTGATACCGACGAGATCATCATGCAGAAAAATCCTGTTGCCTGCCGTGGCATTGGCAGGACAATAATCCCGGGCCGCGTCGAGCTGATGGATGTTGATGTTCCTGTCGCATGCGGAGGCGTGATGGTCCGCCCTGGTGATATCGTAGGGTGCGACTGGGACGGTGTTGTTGTGGTGCCCCTTGAGGTGGCCGAAGAAGTGCTTTACTTTGCGGCAAAAATCGCCATAGATGACAAGAAAAGCCGGAGAAACCTTTACGACAAATTAGGCAGGAAACCTGATGAGACGGTAGATTGGGAATCGGTTGCAGAGTATTTCAAGGATATTCTGTAGAAGTTTTCGCGCAAAATTATTTTTCTGCCACCAAGGCTCAAAGGCACCAGGGGTCACTAAGTTCAATCGTAAGCCTGGTGCAACCTGGTGTCCTGGTGTCCTGGTGGCAAGATTCCCCCACTTCACTCAGGCAAACCTTATCTTCAACTAATCCGGGTCTTCATTGTTTAGATTATGCAACCAATAATCTGAAAAATGAAACTGGGAATAATAGGTTCTGGGAATATCGGTGGATCGATTGGAAAATGGGCATCGAAGTTCGGTTATGAAGTTACATTCTCCGCAAGGAATATCAAACATGC
The DNA here is from genome assembly GCA_035299385.1 of Bacteroidales bacterium. Lineage (GTDB taxonomy): Bacteria > Bacteroidota > Bacteroidia > Bacteroidales > VadinHA17 > LD21. The sequence continues at coordinate 9,782 of DATGWQ010000033.1, forward strand.
GGAAGAAGCCGCGAAAGAGGCAGGGAACAATTCCAAATACGGCAACTCACACAATGCCGTTTCATCAGCTGACCTGGTATTGCTTGCAGTACCGTACCCGGCTGTGAAGGACGTGCTGAAGGAAATAGGCCCGGAGCTCAGGGGCAAAATCCTGATAGATGCCACCAACCCTCTGAACCAGGATTACAGCGGCCTTTCGATCGGTTTTACGACCTCGGCAGCCGAAGAGATACAGAAAATGGTGCCTGAAGCAAAGGTGGTAAAAGCCTTTAATTCAGTATTCTCGTCGATATATGAATCACAGCATTCAGAGTTAAGCGGCAAAAAAATTGCGGTATTCTACGCCGGCGATGATTCTTCAGCAAAGGCAAAGACCGCCGAACTTATCACAAAGCTGGGATTTGAGGCAGTGGATGCAGGCGGCCTGCAATCTGCGCGCACCATCGAGCCACTTGCCATGCTGAATATCACCCTAGGGTATGCCCAGGGGCACGGCACAAATATCGGCTTCTCATTTTTGCATTAAGAGGCTTCAATAAATCTCTCCGGTCGAAACTGCTGTTGGTTTTTCGTTTTTACGGAACTGAAGTTTGATTTATACATTTTGTTAAAAAATAAATTATCTTTTTGACGTAATTCCAGTATAAAACTGACTTCTGACTCCATGAGAAAGCTGATTTTTTGTATCTCATTTCTTACATGTTTGTTTTATAGCTCATTATCACAGGCCCCTTTTTCTGCGACCGGGCATGACATATCAGTAAACTTCGGTTTCACAAAGCAGGGAAGCTTACGCCTGATGACAATTCTCCCGGATTCATATAATAAAGTCAACCCCGAAACTCCTTCATATGACAGGGACGAAGAAGTGTTCCTTCATATCACCGGGGAAGACAGGAATGAGCATCATGGGGCAAAGCTGACGGGAGCAAGCGCTTCTGAGCGCCTGGAATTTGTAAAAAAGACGGAATCAAAAATTCCCGGCGGGAGTATCCTGACCATTGAACAGCACGATCCGGTGAAAAACCTCAAAGTTGAATCTGTCTATGAATTCAACGATCTGTCACCGGTCATACGAAGGTATACTATTCTGACAAACCAGGGCGCTGAGAATGTCGGCATCGAATACCTGAGCTCGGCAATACTTAATAACTACAGCAATATAACAGATGGTTCTCCCCAGGAAAACCTGCTTATTCATTATGCATATAACAGCTGGAAGCAGGAGGCGCAATGGAAATGCAACAAACCTTCAGAAATGGGATGGGAAGAAAACGGGGCATTCAATATAAACGGGTTATTCTTTACAAATACCGGGTCGTGGTCAACAGTGAAATACCTGCCCATGGGCATGATCGAAAACACCAGGGCGGGAATAACCTGGTTCTGGCAGATTGAACACAACGGTTCATGGCATTATGAGATGAGCACATATTCCAACCCGGGAACATACCTGTACCTTGGCGGCCCTGACGAAGAGCATCATCATGCATGGAAAAACCTTAAACCCGGTGAATCGTACAGGACCGTACCTGCAGCACTTGGCTGCGTAAAGGGCGGAATGAATGAAGCCGTTGAGGCGCTCACAGTTTACAGGCGAAAGGTTTTGTTGAAGGACCATGCTGAAAATTCTGCATGCCCGGTTATCTTCAATGACTACATGAATTGCCTCGACGGTGACCCCACAACTGAAAAGGAGCTTCCGCTGATAGATGCTGCAGCAAAGGCAGGCTGCGAATATTTCGTGATCGATGCAGGATGGTATGCCGAAAGAAATGAAAACTGGTGGGATGCCGTAGGATTGTGGCAGCCTTCAAAAACACGTTTCCCGGGCGGGCTGACAGATCTTCTGACAAAAATCAGGAACAAGGGAATGAAGCCGGGCCTCTGGCTCGAGATAGAAGTCGCCGGTGTAAATTCACCCTTGAAAAACAAACCGGACAGCTGGTTCATGATGCGTCATGGCCAAAGGATAATTGACCATGGACGATATCTCCTCGATTTCAGAAACCCGGAAGTGATCGCCCATGCCAATGAGGTTGTCGACAGGCTTGCAGGGCAGTACGGAGCCTCATATATTAAAATGGACTACAATATTACAGCGATAATGGGGACCGAAACCGATGCAGACAGTTACGGGCAGGGCCTGCTGGAGCATAACAGGGCTTTAACGGAATGGTACAGGAGGGTGCATGAAAGGCATCCTGACCTGGTGATCGAAAACTGTGGAAGCGGTGGCTGCCGGATGGATTACGCGATGCTCGGGCAGACACAGATACAATCGTCAAGCGACCAGACTGATTACCGGAAATATCCTGCCATAGTAGTAGGAGCGCTGGCCGCCGTTATTCCCGAACAACTGGCAGTGTGGTCTTACCCGCTTCAGGATGGGAATGCGAGAGAAGCTTCATTCAACATGGTAAATGCCATGCTGTGCAGGATCCACCAGAGCGGGCATCTTGCCAATCTTCCGAAAGAAAGCCTCTCTGAGGTTACAGATGGTATAAGGGTGTACAGGAAATCCATCGCGCCTTATATTTCAGAATCAGTTCCTTTTTTCCCGCTGGGAATGCCGTCCATCTACGACAGGCAGTCACCTGTTTCGGCCGGGCTGAAAAACGGAAATAAAAAATTCATTGCAGTATGGCGGCTGGAAGGAAGTGAAAGAGTGGTGATACCAGGGCTGGCAGAAGGTGAGCTGATGCTTCTTTACCCTACTGACCTGGGGATAAAAGTCGCGAAATCGGGAAAAGATATTTCGGTTATTTTTCCTGGCAGGTATATGGCTGCCATCGTCGGTGTCGTTCAGTGATACGTTTGACTGCTATAAAGGAATTACGTAATTAATTCCGTAATTAATTACGTAATTCTTTTAATCACACAGATGTTGTCGCAGGACATCAGACCACCTGGGGTACGACATATGGCTTCCTGTATTCCCGGGTAAGCATTTTATCTGCTTCAGGATCGCTGATGAAGCTCTCCTTCTGCCCGTCAAAATTCAATTCACGTTTCAGCCTGTACGATATATTTGCAAGATGAGGTAAAACGCATGACATGAAACCCTGGCGGATATTGCAGTTCAGGTCCTCATCCTTTCCCGATCTTATCGCATCGATAAAATTTGCAAAATGTTCTGATCCCGGAGGCGCTGCCATGAATGTAGGATCGGCAGGATCATGCTTTTCTTCCTGTGAACCGGCAAAGGCGACTTTTTCCCTGTGGCGGAATGCCTTCCACGGAGTAGCGGACTCATCATAGAGTTCCAGGTAACCTTCGGTACCGTAAAAAATATTACCTATCCTTATCCCGATGCTTGATTCATCGTTCGTGTACCTTCCCCTTGTTTCAAACTCGATCATCTTGCCGTCGGCATATCTGAAAAGAGAGCTTTGGGTATTCGGCGTTTCCTGTGCGCATGCTTTCGGATCGATCCCGAAAATGCCTCCTGTCGAATATACTGAAACAGGATGCTCGTTTTTATTCATTCCCCAGCGGGCAACATCAAACTCATGAGGGCCCTGGTTGCCGGTATCGCCGTTGCCGGTGTTCCAGAACCAGTGCCAGTTGTAATGAAGCCTTTTCTCGTTATATGGCTTATTGGCAGCAGGTCCCGTCCACATGTCATAATGAAGCGATGAAGGCGGTTCACTGTCGGGTGCGATTCCGAAAGAATCCCGCGGCTTGAGGCAGAGGCCCCTTGCCATATAGACATCACCAATCCCGCCATCGTGAATGAATTTAATTGCCTCGTTCAGGTTTTTGCCTGAGCGGTTCTGAAAACCCACCTGGACGCGAACCTTATATTTTTTCGCAGCCTCTATCATCTTCTGACCTTCGAAGATGTTATGGCAGCACGGCTTCTCCACATAAACATGTTTCCCTGCCTGGCTGGCCCATATCGTTGCCAGGGCATGCCAGTGGTTAGGAGTGGCAATCGTCACGGCATGAATTCCCGGATCATCGAAAACTTTTCTCATATCCCATTCAGTGGAAGGCTTAACCCCGGTTTTATCAAGCACCTTTTTGACGGCGGCACCAAAGAATTGCTCATCCACATCGCAGAGTGTCGTTATCCGGACATTTTTCAGGTCCTTCAATGAACATAATTCATCTATATGACTATCGCCCCTGCTGCGAAATCCCAGGACTGCCAGGTTAATCCGGTCATTTGAACCGAGTATCGAAGAATAGGATGAAGCTTTCAATCCCATACCGCCAATGACAATGCCGGCGGAGCCGAGTGCGCTTTGCCTGATGAAATCTCTGCGTTTGCTCATATTTTAATGATTTTAACTTCATTAAAAATACTCTGAATTTTATTACTAAACAAAGGGGGTAACGGGAATCAGCAAAAAAAATGAAGGGTCACAGCCATCCGTGATTGTGTGGTATCGATGAATAATTAATGGATAAATCTAAACGGCGTTTCTGCTTTGGTCCTGAGTAATTTCATGCTGCTCTTCAGGACCGGGCTGATTTTCAACGGTTGCAGACAGGCCTCTCATCAGATCAGGAATCTGCCTGAAACGGATCATCCTGTGGTTATGTTCATCCCAGAGATTGAGAGTTAGTGCCTTAAATGTATCCATAAGTCTTATCGGTTTGATCTCCTTGAAAATATCATTCTCGTAATGACATTTCTCAAGGTTGTAGTTGGGTATCTTTGGACTCAGGTGATGCACATGATGAAAGCCTATATTCCCGGTGAACCATTGCAAAACAGGGCCCAGCCTGAGAAATGAGCTTCCGAATAAAGCAGCATATTTGTACTCCCATTTATTATTTCGTACCCAGAGCACTTCATCATACTGATGCTGGATATAGAAGAGCCATAATCCGATTGAATGTGCTATCAGGATAACCGGTAACTGTATAAGAAGAAATGCCTTTATACCTATAATCAGGCTTATTGAAGCTGCGATTGCCAGCAGTACCAGGTTTGTGAACCAGACATTCATCTTCTCCTTTTTAGACATTTTTCCTGTAGTCACCCTGTTTGTCACGAAGGTCACAAAAACAGGTCCGAAAATAAACATGACAAATGGATTTCTGAATGCACGGTAGACGAACCGCTGCCATTTTGATGATTGAAGGTATTCATCAACCGTCATTGTCCAGACATCACCAATTCCCCTTTTGTCGAGGTTCGCGGAAGTTGCATGGTGAATCCAGTGCTGACCATGCCATTTATAGAAAGGGGTAAAAGCAAGTATCCCGGTTATTTTGCCAACTGCAAGATTTGCTTTCTGGCTTTTGAAGAATGATTTATGCCCGCAATCATGAAATATTATGAATATCCTTATCAGGAAACCCGCAGCGGGGATTGATAATAAGATTGTCAGCCAGTAGGGATAATCGAGGCTGAGATATAATAAATACAACATCAGTAAATATGGTCCGATCGAATTTAAAATCTGCCAGACACTTTTTTTCAGATCCGGATGGCTGTATTTCATCGTGATCTTCTGCCATGACCTGTTGTCATCCTGCATATCTTTAATTGCTTCCATCATTATCAATGATTTAAAGCTGTAAAATTACAGGCATGCAAAAGAAAATGCAATTCAAAGGGACGGCTGGCATCAAAGGCATTGATGAGAAACCACGAAAAGTGAGCAGTGCTATCGGTGCGGGGCGTATTTCATTCGCCACTAAAGCACTTCCCTGATACTGAGGAGATACTGGCGCGACACCGGCAGGCCTTCATCGATACCTTTAATGGTGAGCCAATGATGCGTTGAATCCCTGTGTAATTTATCAATGAAATGGAGATTTACAATACAGGTCCTGTGGCACCTCAGAAAATTGGAGTATTGCCTTATATGCAATTCAATGTTCTTCAGAGTATTCCTGATAAGCTTTCTTCTGACGTTTCCTGCCTCGAGGTATGCTATTTCCACATAATTGTCTGCAGATTTCAAATAAATAATATCAGCTACAACAAGGTTCAGAGTCTCATTCGCATTTTCAGAAACAAAGTCTATGGACCTGTTGAGATGATCTTCCTCGTACTTTTCAATTTGCTGCTGAACTTTTTTCTTTTCAGAAACCAGGAAGGAATTGTGGTTCTTAAGATCACGGAATGAATCGTTAAGAGCCAGCATCACAGGAGGAAAAAGACAGATGATTATTATTCTGAAAGCTGTTATCAGGGTAAATTTTACATCACCTGCAAAATATACATATATGGCAAAAGCAACTGAGCAAATGATGAAGACTGCAAGGCCATTAAGGTAGGCTGGGAAGATCGTATCTTCATTAACCCTCTTTTTGAACAGCCAGTTTGAAATGACCCTTACCAGCACGATGCTGAAGAAAACGATGAACCCGAACCCGCTTACAGTAAGTAACTGGTTATTGAAATCAGTAACCGTGAGCGGAAAGGGCCGAAAAAAGAGGATAAACAGGAAAACCCCGAAACCGATCTTAAGGGCCAGACCAATTTCCGCCTTAATTGCAAAAATGAATTGATCAAGTTTGTTGCTCACACCTGAAAGCTGTCAGAATATTAAAGGAATCTGAAATTAAAAAGTTCAGATCATTCATTCAAAAAAGATTACATCTCACACCGGTTTCAGGATTATGAAGGTTGAATGTTGAAAGTTTTGCCCTCCTGTGAATATCTGTTTCGTCTGCGGCTGATTATATATATTATTTTTGCGGGAAATTAAAAAGTTTGAAAAGGATCCGTGTAAGAAAAGAGTACCGCTTTAAGTTCTGGATTTTCATATTTATAATACTTTCACTTTGTTTCATCTTCATTCCCCGGTCAAACAGGGCAATGATGACTTCATTCTTCAGCAAAAGATGCATCAGCGACCAGCAGGTATACAGCAGGAGGCTGAAGGACAGGGTAGTTGATTATTCGTCTTTTGCAAAGCTTTCCGGTATTGAAAAATGTGCCGATGGGGGCGATATTACAAGAAAAGTCCTTTCAGGGCAGCTTTTTCCTGTGAGCTCGGGAAGATATTATAAAGTCGAGGATATGACCCACAGCTACCCGTACCTGACCCGCGATGCCAAAATCCTGCTTAACGAGATCGGCAGGAGGTTCGATGACAAGATCTCAGGTGAAGGTTTCAAAGGTTCCAGGTTCCTCGTAACATCGATGACGCGCACTTCTGAAAAGCTC
>DATGWQ010000034.1:0-4557 GCA_035299385.1 Bacteroidales bacterium
AATTATGTTGATTGAAGCTCCTGTTATAAAAAGGTAGATGAAAGCAACAATCAGCGATATAGGTATTGTAAGGATGATGATAACCGTTGCCCGCCATCTTCCAAGGAAGAACAGTACGACAAGGATCACGAAGATTGCAGCATACATGAGGGTTTCAGAAAGATTGCTGATTGATCCCTTTATGTATGAAGCGCTGTCGAACAGCTTCTCGATCTTGACATCCTGCGGAAGATCTTTCATCAGGACCTGAAGATTCTTGTCAACTTCCCTGGTGACCTTTACAGTGTTGCCACCGGATTGTTTCTGGACGTACATGGCCATTCCCTTCTCGCCGTTTACCTTGGTGTCGAGCTTAGTTTCGCGGATCGTATCCCTGACCACAGCGATATCCCTCAGGTAAACAGAATTCCCGTTGAAATTTGTGATGACAAGGTTCTTCAGGACATCACTTTCGGGGAATTCACCCTGGATCCTGAGCGGATAATCGGTTTTGCCCATTTCGATGTACCCGGCAGGCAGGTTCATGTTCTCCATCCTTATAACATTCCCGATCTGCTCAACCGTAAGGTTATAAGCTTCCATTTTCCTGGGATCGACATCGATGTAGATCTTTCGTCCGGGGACGCCGGCCAAGGCTACTGTTCCTACGCCGTCAATCCTGTTGAGCGGGTTGACTATTTTTTCATCCAGTATCTTTTCAAGCCCTGCATAACTTTCCTTTGCTGTTATTGTATAGAAGATGATCGGCATCATGCTGGTACTGAACTTCATGATGGTAGGCCTTTCACTTCCCTCAGGCAGGAATCTTTCAATAAAATTCAGGCTGCTCCGGATATCGTTCGACGCCTCATCAAGATTGGTACCGTAATTGAATTCCATGAAGATCACCGATGACCCGTCGCTTGACGTGGAAGTCATTTCCTTCAGCTTGTTGACCGAGTTCAGGGCATCCTCGAGGGGCCTTGTAACATTCGATTCTATATCGGATGCACTGGCGCCCGGATAGGTGGTCATAACCACAACATAGGGCAATTCCATTTCGGGATACAGATCCACCGGCAATTGCACAAGTGAATACAAGCCCATAACAATAAGCGCTGCAAAAACCAGGATAGTCGTTACGGGTCTTTTTACTGATGCACTGTATATGCTCATTTATATAAATTCTTTATTACTTAATAACTTCCAGTTTATCGCCGTTTATCAGCCTTGACTGACCCTCGGTGACCAGCATGTCCCCTTCTTTAAGATTCTCAGATATAATTTCAAGCTTATCGTCAAATCTTTTTCCGAGGCTGACATCAATTCTTTCAGCAGAATTGCCCCTGTCAATGAATAAATATCTTGTGTTGGTCCCTTCCTGTACAAGGACAGTATTTGCAGGTACGACGAATGCCTGAACTTCACCGAGGTCCATTGAGACCCTGACGAACATACCAGGTTTAAGCAGGTCATTCCTGTTGGGGACCTCGAGCTCGACATCAAACGACCTGGTGACCGCATTGACTGTCGGGGCAATCCTGAAGACCGTGCCAGTGAAGGTTTCACCAGGATATACATCAGCCAGGATCTGAGCTCTCATGCCTTTCTTTATCAGCGGATAGTATTGTTCCGATATGCTGACGTTCACCTTTAACGGAGATATCTGCATCACGGTTACAATGGATGATCTGCCTGTCTGGGTCGTCGGAATGCCGGAGTACATCTCACCGTCCTCAAAATATTTCCCTGTTACAATGCCTGTGAACGGTGATTTGATCAGGGTATTCTGCTCCATGAAGTCCACGTTTGTTTTCGTGACATCATACTGCGTTTTGAGCTGATCGTATTGCTGCTGTTTTGCACTTCCGGTCTTCAGAAGAGTATCAAGCCGTGTGAGGTCCTTTTCAAGGCTGCTCATCTGCAACTTAAGCTGAAGCAGCTGTGTGCGGTCCATCAGGAAAAGATCCTGCCCCTTCCCTACCCTGTCGCCTATTTCAACGTACATTTTATCTATCCTGCCGGGTGTCGACGGAACCATGTTAACCTCCTCGAAAGGAAGGATTGTTGCAGTATAATCGACAGTTCTCGAGATCTTCGTTTTTGCTATCGCTTCAGTTTTAACAGGGATTGCAGCTCTGCCGGCGACAGAAGCGGAATCCTGGGCGGGAGCACTTGCTGAATCGGTTTTTGATCCGCATCCTGAGAGCAGGAAAGCACCTGCAAAAATTACCGGAATTAATTTTAAGGATTTCATTATCTGGGATTTATAAGATTTTTTTATATTACATATTATTAAGAAGCTTGTCCAGTGCAAGCTTGGTCTGCATCAGGCTCATAAGAGCTGATATATAGTTGTTTTCAGCCTGGAGATAAAGGGAATTGGCCTGGGTAAGGTCGAGGCTTGAAGCCATCCCCTGCCTGTACTTGTTTTCAGTGCTGGTATAAACCCGTTTGGAAATCTCCACATTTTCTTTCTGGGTTGTGTATTGCTGGTTTGCATTTACCAGGTTGTATCTAAGCTGCTTTTGCTGGAGTAGAAGTTGTTCAGTCACCATTTCCCGTGTATTAACAGCTTTATTAAAATCAATCTGCGCTTTCTTTATCCTGACATATCTCTGGCCGCTTGCGAAAATAGGAACGGAGAGTGAAAAGCCTAATGCTGCACTCTCGAACCATCTCTGATCCGCAATCTTTGATCCCATTCCATTGGTATTGTAACTGTAATATCCTGCTATGGTAGGGAGAGTGGAAGCTTTTTGGGTTTTCAGCATCAGGGATGACATCGCTGCTTGTCCGTCCACCAGCTTATAATCGATATTATTTCTGACATCGAATTCCTGTGACAAAATTGTTTCAACATTGATTTGAGAAGTTATTCCTTCCAATGTCTCGCTAAGCTGAATATTTGTCTCTGGTTTGACACCGAGCATAAATCTCAGAAGATTATAGTTAATCTCGATGTTTCTTAACAATGCACTCCTTGAGTTCTCAACCATCCTGACATTTGAAGCCATCTGATCAACATCGGTCTGTTCTGCCATACCCACCGCAAGCATGGATTTTGTTGCTTTAAGATTGTTATTCAGAATTTCAATATTACCTTCAAGAAGATCGAGTGATTTCTCAGATACCAGGATATTATAATAAGCAGAACTTACTGATTCTCTTGTATCCAGTTCACTTTTTACAAGAATGTTCTGGCTAAGTTTATTTGCCAGTTTTGCAGTCTGTATACCAATTATCGCGGGTGCATTAAAAACCAGTAAGTTTGCACTGACTGAAGCCGAGGTATTAAACTGCTGTCCCATCGTAAAAACAACCTGCTGACCGTTTATATCCACGACGATAGAACCAAGTTTAACATTATCAACAAAAGAACCTGATCCGGAAATACTGGGCAACAGGTTTGAAATAGTTTCCCAGATAGCTGTTCTGGAAGCATCCACGTCGTACCTGGACGAGATCATCATCTTATTGTTCTGAATGGCATAATCCTGTGCTTCCTTAAGCGAAAGCTTCATTTCCGTTACTGCATTTTGCGCCCTGAGGGTCAGATAAGATCCTGTAAGCAGGAGAAGAATGCTGATTAAAAATTTCCTTTTCATAAAAAGTGGTATTGTGTCAAATTCTGTTATTCCCGTTTGTTTTCTTTTTATTATACTGGTCGATCAGATCAAGACCCTTCCGGGTTGATATACCCCTCAGGTAGTTGATAAAAAAATCCCTGGCCACTTCCTCGTTTTCGAAATCCTCTGAAAAAGCTTCCTTGTCGCTCGACATCCTCGTCATCCCGGTTATGCATTTATCTGTGATGTCCACATCCAGGTCACTCCTGAAGACTCCTTCACTGATGCCCCTTAGCAAAATCTCCCTCATGTCATTCACGGGAAGCTCATTGTTTTCCCTCAGCTTTCTTATAAGGTCATGGTGGTACCTTTTCATGTCAAGCCTGAATGCCGGGCTCATCTTTTTAATATGATCCATCATGTTGTCCATAATTCCGAAAATGGCCTCAATCACGTTTGCCGAGTTCTGAAGATACTTGTCAGTGAGCTCCACCTGTTTGAAAGCCATCCATTTCATAACACCCTGCAGCAGCTCATCCTTATCCCTGAAAATTTCATAAATTGTCCTTTTCGAGATACCCATCTCACCTGCAAGCATATCCATCGTAACTGCTCTTATGCCGTAAGTCCGGAACATGTATGCTGCTTCTTCAATTATTTTATCCCTGGTATCCATACGTTTTATAAAACCCGTCAAAGCTCAGAAAACTTTTTGAGTTTACAAAGTTTTTTCTGATGAAGCAATGAATAATTTCGGTAAATGACAGGGAATCACCGGTGAATGATGCATGGAAAAGCTGTCTTCTTGTCTGCTTGTCTTCTTGTCTGCTTGTCTGAGACCAGGAGACCAGTAGACCAGTAGACCAGAAGACCAGAAGACTATTTGTCATTTCCACATTTTCTTCATAACTTCATATTATATTCGTTCCAATAATCATGAAAACCAAACAGATTATTTACCAGGTGGATGCATTCACTGACAAACCTTTCAGGGGGAATCCTGCGGGCG
>DATGWQ010000035.1:0-20825 GCA_035299385.1 Bacteroidales bacterium
AAGCTGTTGGGAAACAGGCAGGAAGATTTCTTAAAGAAATGGATTTACGAGTGGAAAAATGTAAATATGAAAGTTCTTCTTTCACAGACTCTTTTTGCAAATGTGGCCACGCATCATGGTGAATTTAATTCCTTCCTGGCCGGGGACCTGGATTCTGACGGCTGGCCAAAAATTCAAAGGGACTCAGCTCTCAGGATACTCAGGAAGGCCTTTGTTTTCCAGATAGGAGGCGACCAGCATGTGACATCTCTGGTTCAATATGGCATTGATGATTACCGCGATGGAGGATGGTGTTTTATTAACCCCGCAATATCAGTTGGTTACTCGCGCTGGTTCAGGCCTGATGATTTAAACGTCCCGGTCCGAAACAGGCCGGAACATGGATTTCCGAATACAGGTGAATATATTGATGGTTTCGGGAACCTTAACTATGTTTATGCTATCGGAAATCCGGGGAATTTCAAACACCTGAGCAATCGTTTTGAACTGGCACAGGTAAAAGGCTCCGGATACGGCATGGTTATACTTGACCCCGATACGAGAGATATAAAGATAGAATCGTGGCGCTTCCTGGCTAATGTGGTGAATCCCGGGCCTGACGATCAATACCCCGGGTGGCCTGTAACATTAAGTCAGTCAGATAATTATGGCAGAAAAGCAAAAGGATGGCTGCCCACGCTTAAAATTAACGGGGAACCAAATCCGGTTGTCCAAATTATAAACCAGAAAACATCTGAAACAGAATATATTGTAAGGATGAAGGGTAACGAATTCACTCCAAAAGTATTTAGCAATGATCTTTTCACGATAAAAGTATCATATCCCGAAACAGGTAAATCAAAAACCTTTGAAGACGTTAAACCCTCAGACAAAGAAAATAAGGAAAGTATTGTAGTTGATGCTGATTAGTTTAAACTCTCAAATAATTTTCTGTTTACCCTCATCCGGTAAATAAACTTAATCCAGTTTTGTCATGAACCCAAATCATGTTGTAAATAAAAATGCTTTACTGGCACTCGGAACTATTCCTCTGCTGGCAGGATTTTCGGGTTGTAATAATGCTACAGGAAAAAATGCCCCTGATTCCAAACCGAATATTGTGTATATCCTGGCCGATGATCTCGGCTACGGCGATGTCGGTTGTTACGGACAGAAAAAAATTGAAACTCCGAATATCGACAAGCTGGCATCAGAGGGCATGTTGTTCAGGCAGCATTATTCGGGATCAGCAGTTTCAGCGCCTTCAAGATGTGTCCTGCTTACCGGCATAAATACCGGGAGAGCCCAGGTCAGAGGCAACGATGCATGGCCCGAACGGGGCAATGTGAGGAGCTATCTTGCCATGGAGAAAGATTCGACACTGGAAGGCAGCCGCCCTGTTGCAGCTGGGACACCGACGATAGGGAGCATTCTTCAGAAAGCAGGATATAAAACGGCTGCAATAGGAAAATGGGGGCTTGGCTCCCCTGGCGCCGATGGCATGCCGAATCAACTGGGTATCGATTATTTTTATGGATATATATGCCAGAGACAGGCTCATACATATTATCCCTTACATCTCTGGGAGAACGATCACAGGGTTTTCCTGGATAATGATACTGTGTTTCCCGGAACTCCTTTGCCCGAGGGAGCAGATCCTTATGATCCTGCCAGCTATGCAATATATACCGGAAATGACTATTCTCCCGAGCTGATGTTTCAGAAGATTACAAAGTTTGTTTCTGATAACAACAATGGTCCGTTTTTCCTGTACTGGGCACCTACTATTCCACATCTGTCTCTGCAGGCGCCTCAAAGATGGGTTGATTATTATGTTAAGAAATTCGGGGACGAGAAACCTTACCTGGATGAACATTACGCCCCCTGCAGGTATCCCAGGGCTACTTATGCAGCACAGATAACCTATCTTGATGAGCAGATAGGGCAACTGGTCAGCCAGCTTAAAGAGCTTGGCCTTTATCAAAATACACTCATAATCTTTTCAGGTGACAATGGTCCCACCGGACCAGGCGTCGAATTTTTCCAGAGTGCAGGACCCTTTAATCCAGGGTTTCTCAAAGGCACCCTGAATGAAGCAGGCATCCGTGAACCAATGATCGCTGCATGGCCCGGAAAAATCAAGCCAGGTTCAGTATCAGACATGGTTTCAGGGTTCCAGGATATTCTGCCGACACTGGCAGAAATTGCCGGCGCTGAAGCTCCGGAAAATATTTCCGGTAAGAGTTTATTGCCGACGTTTATGGGAGGCAAACAGGAAATTCATGAATATCTGTACTGGGAATTTCGTGAAGGAGGAGGACAGATGGCCGTCAGAATGGGCAATTTCAAGGCTCTGCGGAAAAACATGATCAAGGGGAACCTTAAATGGGAATTATATGATCTGGAAAAAGATACCCGGGAAACTAATGACATCTCGGCAGCCCATCCTGATATAATCGACAGGGTAAATAAAATCGTTTCCCGGGAACATACAACAAGTTATAACAAAGTGTGGCAGTTCCCCGGTTTGGATAATTAATGAGCATATAATTTCACAGCATTTCCGTTTAAAACCAAAATCCAATAATGAAGCCATCAATCCATAGATCATTGAACAAGGGAAGATTGATTTTGCTCTGCTGCCTCACATTAGCTGCCTGTGTCACCTCGTCTCGTGTAAATGGGCAGGAAGCTGTCGCACACGCGCCGGTACCTTTGGCAAACAAACCTCTTATGGGATGGAACAGCTTTGACAGTTATGGAGTTTACCTTTACCAGGAAGCAGCCATGGCCAACCTGGAGGCATTCGCTGAAAAGCTTGCCCCTCACGGCTATGAATATTTTATTATAGATGCAGGCTGGTTCGGTGAATTTAAACTGAAGGAAGGGACCATTTATCCCGCAGAGAAGCATGCTGAAAACATGAATTTCAACAAATATGGACTTCTTTTACCTTCTCATACCTACTTTCCTCAAGGTCTTCAGCCAATTATTGACAGATGTCATGCTCTCGGGCTCAAATTCGGCGTGCATCTCATGAGAGGGATCCCAAGGGAAGCGGTCAGGCTGAACCTGCCAATAAAAGGAACTTCTCTCCATGCACAGGACATTGCCGATACCACGAGCATATGCACCTGGTGCGCACAGAATTATGGTGTTGATATGAGCAGGCAGGGTTCCCGGGAGTTTTATAACAGCGTGATCAACCATCTTGCAGCCTGGGGAGTGGATTTCATCAAATATGATGATATTACCCAGTATCCCAGGGAAATCGAAGCGGTGGAAAATGCAATTGCTCAATGCGGAAGACCCATTGTACTGAGCCTCAGTGCAGGCAAGCCTTCAACAAAATCAAACCTGCCTGTTTACAGAAGGGCAAATTTGTTAAGGGTCACAGCCGATATCTGGGATACACAAAGCAGCATTGATCAAACATTCGAAGCCTGGAGAAAATGGAATGGAGAAAACAGGCCAGGTTTCTGGATTGATATGGATATGATCCCTTTCGGACAACTACTGAAGATGAGTCCAAAGCCCAAAACCACGGCAGCAAATGAGGATAATCAGGAATCGGCGATTGTTGCATTTGCGGGTAAGGGTTATAACAGGCAGAGTAACTTTACAAAGGACCAGATGCTAACATTCATCACGCAACGGGCACTTTCCGCATCTCCCTTAATGATGGGAGGAGATCTGCCCACACTGGATCAATTTTCATTGGAGCTGATCACAAATTTCGATATGCTGGAATGTAATCAGAATGGAGTGATGGGCAGGCTGGTTTACGAATCAAAGGGCATTGAGATCTGGCTCACTCCGGAACAAGGAACAGCCGATGGCTGGATAGGTATTTTTAACAGGAGTAACAAGCTGAATGCTTCCGCTTTTTCCGTGAAGGATCTCGGACTCGATCCGGCTAATTCATACACATTCAAAGACATTTGGAACAAAAGCATATTCGTGCCTGCTGATAGATATGAAATAGGCCCCAATGGTGTCATTTTCCTGAAGTACTTAAAGCAATAGGACGTCAACTCTTATCAGCAGGTAACACTCCCTGTCACCATTCACAGTTAAGCAAAAGTCAGCCGAGGCCGGGTTTTCCATTTTCCTTTTGTAAAATCCGGAAAATCAATTGGTTTGCCTCTTCCCGCAACCGAAGCTTCAGTGAGAGGGGAGATGGAGCTGCTGGTAACAGAGTCATAAACGTCCCAGTCAGGCATTTTATTTTCCCTCAGGGCAATAGCGAGTCTATGCCATCTCAACGGCGTCTCCCCGCCGCCACCATGTCCCTCGATCTTATTTTTCCTGGGCGCAGGTGTATAATTTTTAACTATCGGGTGTTCGAATTCTTTAAGGTATTTCTCTGCCGGTTCCCATTGGTGCTCAACAGGACTTAGCCCCTCCATATAGATCTTCTGGCTGTCGGAGTCTCCCAGGAAGAGGCCTTTTGTACCCTGAATCCTGTAATGCTCGCGCGGATGAGGTGTGCTTGTATCATGAATAATGGTAATCATTTTACCGTTTACCGTATGCATGAGGGAAGTGTTGTAATTTCCGAGTGCAAATTCCTTTTTTGCCAATGGATGGTTCTTGTTTTTATAATACACTGCTGCATAATCACTCAGCATTCCTCCAAAAGAGCTCATCGAGACAAGATAATCGATCCTGTCGCCATGATTGATATCAAGAGCCGGTAACATTTTGTTCATTGGATGATCAGGATAAAGGTTACCATTTCGCGTCATCGATTGCTGCAGTCTCCATGGTTCTTCGTCAGGTGAGTATTTTACGAATCTCAGATCATGAATATATCCCGTTTCTGCGTGAACTATGTCACCAAGCATTCCCTTCTGAATCATATTCAACACAGCCAGTTGTCCAAATCCTTCAAGACCCAGTGTTGCCCATTTGCCTGTCTTCTCATAAGTTTCTACTATCTGCCAGGCTTCATCCAGGGTGAGTACAATTGGAACTTCGGAGACACAATGTTTGTCAGTGTTCATGGCCGCAAGACATACGGGAGTATGCCATTCCCATGATGTGCTGCATATTATGGCATCGAGCTGTTCATTATCGCACATCCGTTTAAAATCCGTCACGCCTCTCCCATACAGGGCAGGTGTGGGAAGTCCTGCATCTTCTATTCTTTTCTTTGCAGCTTTAAGACGCTCAGGTTTAATCTCACAAATCGCCGGTATTTCTATGCCTTCCATGCCCAGGGCACAACTGAGATGGTAGGTTCCTCTTCCTCCGATCCCCACAAAACCGAGCCTTAATGTACGGTTGTTTGACTGACCGCCGGATGAGAGACCTGGTAAACCAATTGATGATATTGCAGTTCCGCCAACAGCAGCTGTAGCGGAAAGCCGGACGAATTTCCTCCGCGTATATTTTATTTTTTTCATAGGTTATCCTCCTTTATTTTTATTTCCATGACTCCTGCCGGCATAATTTTTAACCTCTCTTTCCATTTTCCTTTTGTGAAATCAGGAAAGTCTACGGCAGCCGATTTATTGGCAACTGACTGGCAGGTAAGTGGAACAATTGCACCGCTGGTAACTGAATCATACACATCCCAGTCGGGTAATTTATTTTCAAGCAAAGCCCTTACGAGCCTGTGCCAGCTTGGCGGAGTCTGGCTTCCTCCTCCTCCATGACCTTCAATTTTACCTCCCCGCCTTGGAGGAATTTTTTCATCGGGAACTGCAAATTCCTGGAAATATTTTTCCGAAGGTTCCCATGTATGCGGCTTTGGGCTTCTTCCCTCAACATAGATTCTCCCGCGTACGAGCCTTTCGTCTGAGTAGTATATGCCTTTTGTACCCTGTATTCTGATAGACTCCCTCGGATGAGGGGTGCTCGTGTCATGAATGATCGTCATAATTTTTCCGTTAACAGTCCGGGCAAGTGAAGCATTATAATCCCCCAGGGCATATTTAATATTTGCATACGGGGATTTTTTACCGTAATTCAGCTCGGCATAATCGCGAAGCATCGTTGAATTGGTACTCATCGATTGAATATAATCGAACCTGTCGCCGTGATTAATATCCAGTACCGGCAGCATTTTGGCCATAGGATGGTCAGGGTAAAGATTTCCGTTTTTCTCAATCGAGTGCTGCAATCTCCATGGCTCATGATCCGGCGTGAACTTGACCATTCGAAGATCGTGAATATATCCAGTCTGGGCATGAACAATATCGCCGAATAATCCTTTGCGCACCATGTTCAGGAGAGTTGAATCTCCCAGGCCTTCCAATCCTATGGTGGCCCATTTCCCGGTTTTTTCATAGGTTTCAACCAGCTCCCATGCTTCATCAAGTGTAATGCAAAGGGGAACCTCCGAAACAGCATGTTTCCCATTCTTCATTGCAGCCAGGCAGGCGGGAGTATGAAACTCCCATGGAGTGCAACATATAATTGCATCAAGGTCCTCATTCTCACAAAGCCGCAGATAATCTTCCGGCCCCCTGTCGTACAATTCAGGAGAAGGCAAGCCGGCTCCTTCAATCCATCTTTTCGCCTGATGAAGGCGGACCGGTTTAAGCTCACAGATGGCAGGTATCTCAATGCCCTCGATGCCGAGCGCTGCATTCAGGTGGTACGATCCGCGACCGCCCAGGCCAATAAATCCAAGCCGCAAAGTTTTGTTGCCTGCTCTGACGCTTGCCGGGGTAACTGGTAAAGATTGATTTTTATCCCGGGGAGTTCCGATCCTGAGCTTAACCAGGCTTCTTCGATCATATTTTCTGTTCATCTTGTGTAAAAATATATGTAACGTAAAATACAAATATTTAAAACAAGAAAATAATGTTTTGAAAGTTCTTTTACTTTTTTTTCGTTAGAAGAACAAGTGAGACGGAATGGTGTCACCAGTGATTCTATTCCAGTCGCCTGGTTTTTATCGTAAATGCCTTTGCAGGGTTCTCAACGATCAGTTGATTGATCTGTGCATCAGAAAACCCTTCTTTTTTCAGGGCAGGTATCAATTTACCAAACAGTGCAGTATAGCCCCTGTATTCACTTTGATCAGGCTTTGCTGGCCTGTACCACCCGGCATCATGTGAAAGCAGGACATGATCGAGGCAATTGTTCTCCTTCATGTTCGTGATCATCCTGACATACTGATCTGTGTTATCATCGCCGATGCCATCGAAGCTGACCCATGCTCCGCAACGGGCTGCCATCACATGGCTTGTCATGTTTTTTTCGGACTGGGCATGCACCCATATGAAAGCTTCAGGGGAAACTCCCTCACCGCAAAGCACTCCAATCTGGGCAAAGGCAGCGGCAGCCGGACCTGTATGCGAAGCGATAACCATTCCCGTTGCAAGATGGGTCCTGGCAGCAGCAGTGATGAGATTCCTGTGAAGGTTTGACAGATCGCCGTTCATCACACCTATCTTGATGAAGCCAGGCTTCACTTTTGTGCCTTCAATACCTTTTTCCCATTCATTAATCCATCTTGCGCTAAGCTCATCCGGCGATTCTTTCCAGGCATGATCAGGTATGAATTTATTGTCTGAGGCGCCGTAATATCCAGTATTGGTCAGGATCTTCAATCCCGATTCGTCAGAAAGCATTTTAAGCAGAACAGGATCCCGTCCGATGTATGCAGGAGTGCATTCGACGAAAGTAACTGTGCCTGCCTTTTTCGCCTCCAAGAGATAAGGGAGTATCGTTTTTGCGGCTTCGTCCCTGTTCCACCGGTCATAGCTTATTGAATCAGCACCGATAAAATCGACAAGAACATGTTCGTGGGTAAGGGTAATGCCCATTTCAGCCGGCGATACCGGACCATTAACGGTCATTATCTTACCCTCATGGCCGGGCCTGCAGGCGATAAGTGCAATCAGTATGAGAAGGATGGGACTTCTTTTCATGCCGTTAATGATGTGTATATTAATGATTAAGTTAATAAATATTCCTGTATTACACAAAAAACCCTCCAGGTGATGACCTGAAGGGTTCTTGATCCTTAAACTCATCCGTTGCGGATATATCAAAGTGCCTTCGTGCCCTGCTGTATCCCTCACCCCTGAATCCCCCAGGGGGGACTTGCCATCACTGCGGGCGCCCTTGGGCCTTTATTTAATCTTCACCTCGGCCAGCACCGGTATATGGTCGGAAGGATAAGCCAGCCCAAAGGAATCTGTCAGGTGGCCATGCCTCAGCACGGTCACTCCGTCATTTACGAATATATAATCGATCCTTGAACGAAGCACCTTCACGTCGAAGCCGCCGCTCGTGTTGGCAGGCCCGTAATGGGGTGTCTGTGTAACATCGATTGCATCCTTCAGAGCCGTTCTGATGGTTTGTACCGGGGCGCTCGTCGGAATGAGGTTAAGGTCGCCTGTAAGGATCAATGGAAGGTTTTCCTTATTGATGTCTTTTATGTATTTCAGGATCATTTTTGCCGATTCTTCGCGTGCCTTGTTACCCCTGTGATCAAAATGGGTATCAAAGTCGAAGAAAATTTTCTTCGTGATCTTATCTTTCAGCTTTATCCATTGTACATAGCGGTTGCAGACCGCATCCCATCCGAAGCCGGGTTTCTCGGGAGTCTCGCTGAGCCAGAACATTCCGGCATCGAGTTTTTCAAACCTGTCCTTTTTATAGAAGATGCCCATATGTTCTCCCTGCCTCTTCCCGTCGTCGCGACCAACTCCGACATGATCATATCCGGGCATCAGGGCTGTCAGGTCGTCCATCTGTTCAGGCAAAGCTTCCTGCACGTTAAATATGTCTGCCCCATGAAAACTGAGCAGTCCGGTGACTTTCTCCTTGCGCAGGGGCCAGGCGTTATCGCCATCATTCGGTGTGTTCATTCGAATATTGTACTGGATGATGGTGAAGGGTGTCTCTTTCTTAGACTGGCCTGCAGCCATAATCGATATACCTGCAGTCAGAAGAACACATGCAAAAAATGATTTAAATAAATTGCTTTTCATGGTTTTGTTTATTAAAAGATAGCCGCAGGTTTGTGCCTGCGGCTATCGTAATGAAGTTATAGTTTTATTCCCAACCAGGGTTCTGTCCAAGGTTCGGATTTGTAATCAGAGCCGATTGGGGAATGGGGTAATAGTACATTTTATCTTCCCATTTCCTTTTAATAGTATTCATCCAGGTCAGCTCACCGTTGGTTCCGTTCTTCAGCAGCTGCGGATTTGTTTTACCGCTTGCTGTTGCTGAAACATCTACATAGGTGAGTGATGATCCAAGCGATGGTTTTGTACCCTGATAGAAAACAACATCATTTGTTCCGTCCTCATTGAGGTCCATCGGTGTATTCAGGGCCGGAACATAGAATCCGTTCCATTCCTGGTTCATGAGCTCTCCCCTTTTCCATCTCAGCACATCTGCGAAACGAAAACCTTCGAGGCAAAGCTCAATGCCTCTTTCCCTCCTGACTTCAAGTATAACAGGGTCAGTTATGCCGGGGAAATAAACGGACTGGAGGTATGGATCAACAACTGTCGGTTTGGCTGTAAGACCGGCTGTTATGCCGCCTCTGGTCCTAAGGACACCTATTGTTGCTGCCCATTCTGCATCTGTAAGAGTTCCCATTTCAGCTTTTGCTTCGGCAAAGTTAAGGAGCACCTCTGCATAACGGTACATCGCAATCGAGTTGATGTTAAGGTCCCTGGTGTCATAATACATATCGTCGAGGGTCCATTTGATCGGCTGGTAACCTGTGAACGTGTAGGAGAAGAGCGGTGGTCCCGGAATCAGCTGACCGCCGCTTATTCTCTTGTAATCGCCGAGACGGATTGTCTGTTTCAGTCTCTGGTCCCTGCCCTTCACTTCATCCTTGAAAAGCATTGTCTCCCAGCCGGCAGTATTGGTGAAAGGTGTTCCGTCGGTCTTAAGGTAAGTATTGATGAATGTCCTGTTGAAGCTTGCCTTGTCACCGTATGTTCCACTGGTCCAGTACCAGTTGGCATCATTGAGGACTGAAAGAGTGAGGTCGCAAATGGATGCGAGCATCACTTCCTTGCCTACAGGGGCAGAACTTGTAAATACATTCCTGTATGATTTGCCGACACCGCCGTCAGTGCTGATAGAATATACTCCGGCATCCATAACAGCCTTTGCAGCATCTGCGGCTTTCTGCAGGAAAGTATTGGCCGAAGCCTGGAGGCTGAGCTCCGTGTGATATTTTCTGAATGTTCCTTCAAAGAGGCAGATCCTTGATTTAAGGGCATAAGCCACATATTTTGTGATAAGGCTTCGGGTAGGATCATTGGTAGACTTTATGTTCGCACATGCATAGTCTATATCAGCCATTATTGAATCCATTATAAGCGTCCGTGAATCGCGTCCGCCGTAGAGGATATCCGCATCAGTCACACTGAGAGGCTTGCCTATCCATGGTACATTCCCGAACCTTTTGACCTTTTCAAAGTAAAAGTATGCGCGAAAAAATTTGGCGATGCCGTTGTAATTATTCCTTACATCCTCCGCTAGTTTGGTGTTCTTGTTATTCTGAAGGAAGTAGTTTATGCTTCTCAGATCTCCCCAGTCCCATCCCGAGCTGAGTGTTGCAGCGTAAGCCCCTTCCTGGACAAAGGTCGGAACGGTTTTCACAACCATGTAATCAGACATGGCATCGAGATTGGTAGACCGGTTAGGCAGAATTCCATAAAATGAGTTGGTATAAAGCTGCAATCCGCTTTCGCTCCCGAACACAGCTTCCTTGGAAGCCGTGGATTCAGGTATCTGCTCCAGTTCACAGCTCACTGCAAGAAAGCTCAGGAGCAGGAACAGTATATATTGTTTTTTCATATTAATGTAAGTTTTATAAGTTAAAATGATACGCTCAGACCGAATGAGAAGCTTGAGAGCATCGGATAGTTGTACCCGTCACCTGCATTGCTGGAGGTAAAGAGCTGGTCTGAAGGACCTGTATTTTCTACATCTATATGACCTTTGCCTACGAGCCTGTATAGCGGAGACCATGTCCAGATGTTTTCACCCGAGACATAAACCTTTACATCCTGTGCACCGATTTTCGATGTAATGGCCTTTGGCAGGTTATAGCCGAGCTGAATATTCTTTAGCCTTATATAGGCAACGTTCTGCAAATATTTTGTCTGTGCAACGCCGAGCTCCCTGTTTGAACTGCTCGAAGCAGCACGCGACATGGTTCTGGGGAAATACGCATCAGGATTTTCCGGGGTCCACATGTTCCCGAGATGGAATATAGGCACATTGTTGTATGGCCTGTTGTATTGTCCCCAGAAAATTTCTGACTCAGTGCTGGGGTACCACTGCTGTTTCCCGACACCCTGGAAGAATGCAGTGAAGAAAATGTTATTCCAGTCCGCACCCATTGTAGCGCCGAAAGTATAATGGGGCTGCTTGTTGCCGATTATCTTCCTGTCGCCGGGATCTGAAACCCTGTTCGTTCCGATATTCACATAACCGTCGCCATTGAGGTCAGCAAGCTTTATGTCCCCTGCGTACCATTTATTATCCGGCTGGGCTCTCATCTGCGGACTCTGCTTTGCATGATTGGCAACATCTTCGTCGTTAAGGAAGAATCCTTCAGTCGTGTAACCCCATATTTCACCGATTGTCTGTCCTTCATAGTAATCAGAAAGAAGCTTATCGGGGTTATTGTACCGTGTAATTTTGGCAGTGTAATCTGCAAGGGTAAACCTGATGTTGTAATTGAAAGGTTTGGAAGCTACATCGAATTTATCCCTCCAGGTAAGTGATGCTTCCCATCCTTTTGTAACGAGGTCCGCATAGTTTCCTTTGGGGGCTGTAGCGCCGAACACGGCAGGAAGCGTGAGACCAATCGTGAACATGTCGGTGGTGTTGCGCTTGTAATAATCGCCAACGAACATCAGCCTGTCTGAAAGCATCGAGAAATCAAGACCAAAGTCGGTCGTTGTCGAGGTTTCCCAGGTAAGGTTGTCCGGAAGTACACTTGGATTCCTGGTATACTGAGGTTTTACACCATTAAGAATATTCCCTGACTGGCTTACGTTGAATTCTTCCATGAATTTGTATGAATCTATGTTACCGTTTCCGAGTGATCCGTAGGAAGCTCTGATTTTAATGTCAGAAATAAGTTTTGGGGATACGGCAAACCATGGTTCTTTCGAAAGACGCCATCCTGCCGAGATTGACGGGAACAAAGCATAGCGCTGATTCGATGGAAATTTGGATGAGCCGTCATACCTGGCATTCAGTTCGATAAGGTATCTGTCACTGAAAGAATAATTGATTCTTGAGAATCCGCCAAGAACCAGCCACTTTTCGTATCCGCCACCTGTTACAATTGATTGCCCCAATGCCAGATTAATATCATTTGCATCCTCATAGATGATACCGTTTCTCTGGGCTGAGAGCCTGTTGTATACCGATTGCTCATAATTGTAACCGACAAGTACTTTCAGGTAATGATTATCGGCAAATGTGTTTTCATATTCCGAGTAAATGTTTGTTGCAAGATACTGCGTCATCCTCTGATCTATAGTGAGGTCGTTGGTAGTCGTTCCTACAAAAGCGATCACGCCTGGTTTATTGCTGTAAGGCACCTGGACGCGTTTCCTCTCGGAATCATTGCTATTATTCATGAAGGTGAAATCACCTTTTACCCTCAGTTTTTTATCGAAGAATTCCGAGGTAAAGCTTGAGGTGTTCTTGAATACTCTCTTCTTCGTGTCAATACCGTTTTTGCCATACCAGGTATCACCCACATTGTAAACGGAAACCATCGTAAGGCTGCCGTCAGGGTTGAACATCGTCCCGTTCGGATGGCCTTCGTCACCGATATTCCTCCAGATACCGCTTCCTTCACCGACGTTCATAGGATTATGATACGTCATTTCGGAATAATCCATGTTATTATCAACCCTCAGCCAGGGAAGCACCTGTATACCTCCTTTTGCCCGGATGTTCTTCATCTTGTAATCATCAGTGTTGTAACGGAAGAGTCCTCCCTGTGAAAGGAGTCTTCCCGAGATCAGGTAATTTGTCTTTTCACCGCTGCCGGTCACCGTAATATTATTATCGCTGGCCCCGATGTTTTTATTGTAAAGCTCTCCATAAAAATCGGTGCTGCCATAATACACGTATTCACCTGTGGATGGGTCAATTTCAACCTGGTTATACGGCTGACCTGATTCTACCTTGGCCTTGAATGCATCGAGGTAAGCCTGTGATACTTTCAGGGTCTTGTTTATATTCTGCGGGAATGAACCGTCACCGTTCTTGAAAGCATCGACGAACATTGTCACATAGGTATAACCATCCGTAACGAAATCAGGAACACCGATGGGCTGCTTGATAGCATAATTCGATGAGAAAGTAACGCTTGTTTTGCCCTTATCGGGGTTCTTTGTCGTGATAAGCACAACACCGAAAGCGCCGCGTGCACCGTAGATCGAAGCTGATGCAGCATCCTTTAGCATTGAAATGCTCGCAATATCATTCGGGTTCAGAAGGCTCGGGTCGCCTTCAACACCGTCGATAAGAACGAGTGCGCTTCCTCCCTGCCCAATTGAGGTTGTACCCCTGATGTTAAAGCTCGGGGCGGCGGTTGGCTTGCCGTCAAGCAGCTTGATATTAAGGTTGGGCATTACACCCTGGAGACCCTGTGTCAGGTTCGGGATCGGCCTGTTGTCGAGAGTTTCGCTGGTAACCTGGTCAACTGCAGCCGTAAGGTTGAGCTTTTTCTGAGTACCATAACCAACGACTATGACTTCTTCGAGCCCGCGCACATCAGCCTTCATCACAACATCGACAACCTTGCGTCCCTGTACCGGGACCTCAATCATGGTATATCCGACGAAGGAGAACGACAGGGTTGCATCTGCACCCGGAAGATCAATGGAGTATTTGCCTTCAAAGTCGGTAAGCACTCCCTGACTCGTACCTCTAACCTGAACAGTTGCACCGGGCAGGGAAGTTCCTGCATCGTCTTTAACTGTTCCGGTCACTGTTATCCGCTGGCCGTACACTGCTGCCGAAGCCAGGAATAGCAAGATCAGAAATAGATTTTTCATAAAAAGATTAGTTTAATTTATATTTGGTTTAGTTGTTAATGGATATAAAAACCAACCCGGGTTATCAACTCCATAAAGATATAGATAAAATCGATTTTTAAAAATGAGCAGCATGTATAGCCTGTTTTTAACGAAATTTAATGGAACTCTAATTTATTATCTTTGTTGTTCTCTTAATTTTTGAAATTTGTAAATTACACTCTTTCTTGAAAAAATATCTTATGCAAATGGAAAAGGAAACTAAATTCACTGCAAAAAGACTTTATTCCCTGGATGCATTGAGGGGCTTCGACATGTTCTGGATAATGGGAGGTGAAGGCATCTTCACCGGTCTGGCTGCGCTTACTGGCTGGCCTTTTTTTGTATGGTGGGCAAACCAGCTGGACCATGTGCAGTGGCACGGATTTGTCTTTTACGATATGATCTTCCCTCTCTTCCTCTTTATTGCAGGAATCTCATTCCCCTTCTCACTGGCAAAAAGGGTGGCAAATAATGAAAGCCGCAGTTCCATATACAAGCATGTGATAAGCCGTGGACTTATCCTGGTACTGCTCGGCATACTATATAATAATGGTCTCAGGTTCCACCTGAATGAGCTCCGTTACGGGAGTGTTCTCGGAAGGATCGGACTCGCCTGGATGTTTGGTGCACTGATTTTCATGAATACGAACAGGACCGGGAGGATAATATGGCTCATTGCCCTTCTCCTGGGCTACTGGTTTTCATTCATGCTTTTCCCGGCCCATGATCTTGGATCAACAGACATCTATTCCCAGGAAGGAAACGTGGCCAGTCATATCGACAGGTTGCTCATGCCCGGAAGGCTTTATCGCGGAAATCACGATCCTGAGGGTATATTCAGCACCATACCCGCAATCGGCACAGCCCTGCTGGGAATGTTCACCGGTGAATTCATGCTCTCAGATTACCTCAGGGACAAACCATATAAGAAGGTGCTCTACCTCGTGATTGCAGCAATCGTACTGATGATAATCGGAAAGGTCTGGAACCTTGCATTCCCCATCAACAAGAATATCTGGACAAGCTCATTCGTGTGTTTTGTCGGTGGATTAAGCCTCCTGCTTTTTGCAATATTCTACCTGATCGTTGATGTGATGGAATATAAAAGATGGGCCTTTTTCTTTGTTGTCATCGGGGTGAACCCCATCACTATTTATCTTGTCGGCCGTATCGTGAATTTCAGGGCGGCGGCAAACTTTTTCTTCGGAGGTTTCGAGCAGATACTTCCCGAAACATGGAAACCCCTCATCGAAGGCATAGGGGTGACGACAATTGCATGGCTGTTCCTGTATTTCCTTTATAAGAAGAAGATTTTTCTGAAGATATAAATCCCTCTGCCCTGCGGGCACCTCCCCTGAGAGGGGAGGAAATATTCATATTGAGTTGTATCTCAATTATATGTAGAAATTCTTCCCCCTCCCGGGGGGAACACAAAGGGGTGCATTCCTGTGTAGAATTCTATTCCCCGAATCTCAAATAGATCGTTCCCCCCAATTGACCATTGTATTTATTCTTCTGCCCCATCGGACCTTCCTCGCGAGCCTGGGAGAATTTTGTTCCAACAGCCGTTATCCCATTCATCACTGAAATATTCCCTGCCGGGAAGGCCGGCGACACCCCGCCGCGTACACCTCTCAGGTTTGTTGCCGTTGCAGGCGTGAACAGGTGAAGGAAAAGGTCCTTCGTTGCGGCGACAATCGTTACAGGCACTTCCATGGTCTGCACCTGAACGGCATACAGGCCGGAGTAATATCCTTTGAATTCGGGGAAGTCCCATGACTGGCCTGTCACGCTGTTGTTATATTTTTTCTCATAGATTCCGAAATTCGTCCCTTTGATCCTGTTCTTCCATACCCTGTAAGGCCCGTCAGCAAGCAGCCTGGCACCTGTTACAAGTTCCTCCGGATATGAAAAACTTATGCCGGCCATATCGTATGTTCCGTTAAGGAGATAGCCATAATCAATCTTTATCCATCCGTCTCCCATCACCGTGTAGTTGACAAATGCCGAACTGTCGTACTGAAGCTCGATCTTATAGCCATCTTCAGCATTGTGATGATTGAAAGAACGCAATTCACGCCTGAAACCTGCAAACGGATTTTCACATGTAAAGGAATTTTTCACGCCGCGGTTCGCAACACTGACAAGCGAGCCTGTTTTGGTGTTGAAGGTCAGCTCCGTGTTGCGCGACTTAACAGAAAACAGATCACCCTTCTCCGCAACCCTTGCATTTTCCTGCACCGGAATTATTATTCTTGAAGCAACTTCCCGGGGTGAAGTTATATTCCATGACCAGGTGTTTATGTTCCTTCCATACTGATCCTTTGCAGTTATATAAAGGGCATCGTAGTTTTTCCAGTCAGACGGAAGTTCGATTTTTATGATGCCGCCTTTGCCGGGAGCTATATCGGGTGCAGTTATCCCGCCTGATGTTTCACCTGAAATCCCTTCAGGGAAACTGAACCTGGCAAGCTGCCATGAGTATTTGCAAAGATTCAGGTTTGTATAGAGATACCTGTTGGTTACTGGAAGTGTTCCGTCGAAATCATCATCTATTTTCACATCCCCGAACTGAACCGGGGCCCAGATCTCCTTAACAGTATAAAAGCTTCCCTCCTTTTCGTGATAAGGTCCGAGAATACCGTCGGGAGCACGGTTGCCTTCAGTGTCGATTGAGTCGTTCTTGTCTTTTCGCTCCACGCCTTCGTCAGCAAAAACCCACAAAAATGCGCCTGCCGATAAAGGCTTTGAAAGCATGAAATTCCATTGGTCCTCCAGCCCTGCACCATGGCCGCCATCATTGAGACCATGCAAAAACTCCGTAGGGAAGAAAATTTCCTTTCCGTTATTAAGGGCATTCTTAACATAATCGAATTTTGGGTAATGCTTTGTATTTGTTCCGTTGAGGATGCTCCATGGCTCGATAACTGTACGCTTCTGAGGATCGTATAGAGCATAATCGCCTCTCACGTCCTTGTTGAAGCCGCCCTCATTCCCGTTATCCCACAGGACAATACAGGGATGATTTACATCACGCTCGACCATCTGCCTGACCAGTCTTTTTGCTGTGGGAGTGTCATAGAATTTCTGCCACCCTGCGAGCTCGTCAAGAACAAACATTCCGAGTGAATCACATACGTCGAGGAAGAACTGGTCGGGTGGATAATGGCTCATTCTCACTGCATTCATGTTCATATCCTTCATGAGGTTTATGTCCTCGATGGCAAGAAGCTTGCTGCTCGTGCGTCCCGATGAGGGCCAGAATGTGTGACGGCAAACACCGCGAAACATTATTTTCTGACCATTCACGTATATTCCGTCTTCGGGTCTTACTTCAACTGTCCTGAAACCAAATTTCTGAACTGCCTGGTGAACAGTTTTTTTCCCGCTGACAAGACTTATTACGACCTGGTACCTGTTCGGAAACTCCGGATTCCACAAAGCCGGGTTGCTGAATTTTCCTCTCAGTACCGTTTTACCTGTGGTATCTTTTGAAACTGCACCGCTGAGAACTTCACCGAAAGGTTTTCCATCGAGAGTCTGAACCTGGGCTGTAACAGTCTTCGCTTTCCCTTTTCCTTTTACAAAAACATCCATGTAAAATGAACCATCGGCCTTTGCATCTAAGGCAACCCTGTCGATGAACTGAACCGGTAGAGCTTCAAGGTAGACCGGACGGAATATACCGCCGAACACCCAGAAATCAGAGATCCTTTCTGCGCGGTTCACGCTTTCATTTGCCGATTCCTTGCTGACAGTTACTTCGAGCATATTACTGCCTTTATAATTCAGGAGGTCAGATACATCATATCTGAAACGGTAAAAAGCGCCCTGGTGCACCGGCCCTGCAAGCTTGCCGTTAATTTTAACCTCCGTGTCGGTCATGCTTCCTTCGAAAACAATATTCACCTTCTTCTTCTCCCATCCTGCAGGAACAGTAAATTCATATTTATACATTCCTTTTTCATCTGCTTTCCTGTTCACATTACCATACAGGTACGAGCCGAAGCCCTGCAGCTCCCAGTTTGAAGGAACTGCTATTTTGCTCCATTCCCCGCTGTTCATGCCATTTGTGCAGAAGAAATCCCACTGAACGGTATGGTCCTTGTCTGTCCCGGAGAGATACCGTATTTCAGTTTTCTGTGCGTTACCGATTAAATTCCCTGATATTAAAAGAAGAATGACGAGAAGTTTTTTCATGGTTGTTTTAAATAAGAATTTCCGAAGATATGAAATAATTATTTTTCTTTTCCCTTCGTATCCTTAGTGTTGTACTTGAACTAGCTAAACACAAAGGGCACAAAGGTTAAGACAAAGGAACACAAAGTTTTTCCTATATTTGATAGAATTAACCTAAAGTATCTTCCATGAAATACAAGCTATTTTTTACCGTAGTTTTTTGTTTCATTTCAATCTGTTCATTTTCTCAGAATGAACTAAAGGTGACGGATTCGAATACAGCCCTTCACGCGCTTCAGCCCGATTACCAGGTTCCATACGGAGCACCGAAAGCCGGAGAAGTCACTGCCGTGATGAACAGGATCTTCATGTTCCTTGATGCGTCAACTCCAGCTAAGATGATCGACAGGGAATCGAAAAGAGAAATTTCGGATTTCGGCAAATTATCACAGAATTCTGTTTTTGAGCCCGGTGTGTTCAGGCTTATAAGCTATGAGTGGGGAGTTCTGTACGGCGCCATGCTGAATGCATCGGAGGCAACCGGCGAACAGAAATACAGGGATTACACTGTCCGGAGAATGAATTTCATTGGAGATGTGGCAGACCGTTACAGGTCAAAAAACATGAACAACAGCCCTGTGAGGTCAGTGAACGATCCTCGTGCGCTGGACGATGCGGGCTCGATGTGTGCTGCAATGATAAAGACAATGGCGGCAGGCGGTAACCAATCGCTGAGGCCATGTATCGACAACTATATCAATTACATTTCGACTAAGCAGCAGCGCCTTGCCGATGGCACGCTCTCGAGGAACAGGCCCCTGGCTGATGCGCTCTGGCTCGATGATCTTTACATGAGCGTTCCCGCACTTGCGCAAATGGGGAAGCTTACAGGTGAAAAAAAATATTACGATGATGCATGCAGGCAGATACTGCAGTTTTCCCAAAGGATGTTCAATCCCGATCTGAACCTTTATATGCACGGGTGGATACAGGCAATGGATCCCCATCCCGAATTCCATTGGGCCAGGTGTAACGGGTGGGCTCTCCTTGCAATGTCGGAGCTGCTCGATGTATTGCCCGGGAATCATCCTTCAAGAGAAAAAATACTCGACCAGTTCGTGAAACATCTGAAAGGACTGGCATCATACCAGGCTGAAAGCGGATTCTGGCATCAGCTTATCGACAGGAATGATTCTTACCTCGAAACGTCGGCAACAGCAATCTTTACCTATTGTGCAGCCCACGGCATCAACAGCGGGTACCTCGATGTACAGGCGTACGGCCCGATGGCTGTGCTTGGTTGGAATGCGGTAACAACCAGGGTTAATGAAAAGGGTGAAGTGGAAGGAACATGCGTAGGTACAGGGATGGCATTCGATCCTGCATTTTATTACAAGAGACCCGTGAATGTCGCTGCAGCGCATGGGTACGGACCGGTGATGATGGCAGGAGCAGAAATATTGAAGCTGATGAAAAACTGGCAGATAGTGGTGAATGATTCCGCGGTAATGTTCTATAAGAATGGGGATAACTGGAGAAATTACAGGTAGAAAAAAGAAGAATTGTTTCACAGAGGTGCACAGAGGAGCACTGAGGGGCACAGAGGTTAGAACAAACTTTTTTTTAACTCTGTGGTTCTCTGTGGTTCTCTGTGCCACTCGGTGTAACTTTAGCTACTCCCAGGAGCTCAAATGGCCTGAGGTCACCCGAGAGACAAAGCCCTGGACACGCATGTGGTGGATGGGGAGCATAGGCACTTCCGCGGATATTGACTATGCCCTTAATAAATATTCTGATGCGGGACTTGGCGGAGTCGAGATAACTTGCATCTACGGGGTGAAAGGACAAGAAGATAAATTTGTTAATTATCTCTCACCCGAATGGATGAATAAATTCACTCACATTCTTGCCGAAGCAAACAGGCTCGGCATCGGGGTTGATCTTGCAAACGCATCAGGATGGCCTTTCGGAGGTCCATGGGTTGAGCCCCAGAATGCGTGCCGCAACATAAATTATAAAACATATAATCTGAGGGAAGGCGAAAGGCTGGTTGAAGAGATCAGATTCATCCAGCAGCCCCTGGTAAGACCTGTGGGACAAAGACCCGATATATCAACTCTCGTCGATCCGATAGCGAAAAACAAGAACCTTCAGCTATATGCCCTCGACCAGATAAGATTCGAAAAGCCGCTGAAACTCCATTCACTGATGGCATATTCTGATGAAGGGAAGATCCTCGATCTGACCGGCCGGGTGTCACCGTCAGGCACTCTCGACTGGACGGCGCCTGCAGGGGACTGGACACTTTATGCACTGTTCGAGGGATGGCATGGGAAAATGGCAGAGAGGGCCGGCCCGGGCGGTGAAGGCGATGTGATCGATCACTTCTCCGCAAAGGCGATCGATGATTTCCTGGCTCATTTCGATGAAGCATTCAGGGGCTATGACATCAGCTCACTGGCGCACGGATCGCCCGGGAATATACTGGACCTCTATGCCGCCTCGGACATCCCTGAAACGGAAGGTTATGAACTCACTAAACTGAAATTTGCCTCATCTGCATCTGATGTGACAGGTAAAAAACTTACTTCATGCGAGGCTGCGACCTGGCTTGGAGAGCATTTC
>DATGWQ010000036.1:0-2854 GCA_035299385.1 Bacteroidales bacterium
GTCCTTGCGGGAGTTGATCTCGCTCCTTCCATATTGGCTATTGCAGGAGCGAAGAAGACCGAAGGTGTGATCTATGATGGCATCGACGCAAGCAGGATACTATTTGGAAAAGAACAGCCGATTAGAAAGAAGTCGCTGATCTGGATGCGGCCTCCGGGCACACCTCTGGAATTCCAGGATCTTGCCATCAGGGAAGGGGACTATAAGCTTCTTGTTAATATTGACGGAACAAGGGTTGAACTATACAACATTAAGGAAGACAGGTTTGAGACAGAAAATCTTGCCGGGAAAAACCCAAAAATGGCAGCCAGATTGAAAAAGAAAGTATTGGACTGGTATTCAGAAATGCCGCCGCTTGTAGACAGAAAGTAGCCGAAAGATCACCGTCAGCCATGCACATTAAAGTTTAACAAACAAAGCATATGTATAAAACAAAAATCATTGCAAAAACTGCCTGGTCACTAAGTATGAGCGTTGTTGCTTTTTCTGCATGTAAGAGCCAGAAACTTGAAAACAAAGATGACCGTCCAAATATAATTCTGATAATGTCGGACGACATGGGATACTCCGATATTGGCTGTTACGGAAGTGAAATCAAAACTCCCAATCTTGATAACCTGGCTGCAAACGGCATCAGGTTTACACAATTTTATAATACCGCACGATCATGCCCGACAAGAGCCTCCCTGCTCACCGGCCTGCATCCTCACCAGGCCGGTATCGGCCACATGATGGAAGACAGGGGAAATGCGACTTACCAGGGGGATCTTAACAATAACTGCCTTACAATCGCCGAGGTTCTTAAATCCGCTGGCTACTCAACCTATATGGCTGGCAAGTGGCATGTCACTCCCATTAGACCGACAAGGGAAAATCCCGACCGGAAAAATTGGCCGTTACAAAGAGGATTCGACAGATTCTTCGGTACAATACACGGTGCCGGAAGCTTTTATGATCCCAATACCCTCACTTCAGGTAATTATTTCATAACACCAGGTGAAAACTTTTACTATACCGATGCAATCAGCGATACTGTTGTTAAATATATCACAGAGCACCGGACAGAAAACCCGTTCTTCATTTATGTGGCATATACCACCGCTCACTGGCCTCTTCATGCTCTTAAGAAAGATGTTGAAAAGTATAAAGGCATGTATCACAAGGGATGGGATGAGCTTAGAAAGGAAAGATACAAAAGAATGATCGGGCTTGACCTTATTAACAGTGAATGGCAGCTTTCACCGCCGAATCCCCGTTCGCCCTGGGAGAGAGAAGAGATGAAGGAATGGAATGCTGCCTGTATGGAAGTATATGCCGCAATGATAGATAACATGGACCAGGGAATTGGCCGTATCGTCAACAGGCTCAGGGAAACGGGAGATTTTGACAATACCGTTATACTCTTCCTGCAGGATAACGGAGCTTGTGCCGAGAACTACGGTCTTGCACGTCCTGCCGACAGAATGATCAGAGTCGATCCGGACACCTTAAAGCCGATGGGGCCGGATCAGCTTCAATTTTACATGGAACCTCTTCAGACTCGTGATGGCAGGCCCGTCAGGGTAGGACGAGGTGTTATCCCGGGCGATGCAGATACCTATATCTCATATGATGACAACTGGGCAAACGCCTGCAATACGCCATTCAGGATGTTCAAGCACTGGATCAACGAAGGAGGAATTTCAACACCCCTGATTGTAAGCTGGCCTGAGGGAATAAAATCAGAGGGTGAATTCAGGCATCAGCCTGGTCAGCTTGTTGATATAATGCCTACTCTGGCAGAACTGGGAAATGCAGTCTATCCGGATGAGTCTAACGGGAATCCCATAATTCCAATGCAGGGCATTTCACTTGTTAGCTCCTTCAAAGACGATAAAATTACCGAACGTACCCTCTACTGGGAGCATGAAGGAAACCGGGCAATCAGGAAAGGCAAATGGAAACTCGTTTCGGAGGCATGGACAAGTCCCGTTGCACTCGATTCTATTGAAGTGCTCCCGACTGATTTATGGGAACTATATGATATTGAAAAGGACCGGAGTGAACTGAACAATGTTGCCGCCATGTATCCTGAAATGGTTAAAGAAATGGCCGCGGAGTGGCAGTCCTGGGCATTAAAAACTACTGTGATGCCGAAACCTCCTGTGAAGTTAACAATCGGACCGGCCGTCAGAAAAGAACTTACCGCTAGATTAAGAGGAATCAAATGAAAATGAACCATTTTGATCAGTTTTGCTAATATTTAACTGGAGCATGAGTTAGGGCAGGATTTTTTATTGCCATTCCCTATACAAAGCTTTGACTCTCCTCCTGATATCCCCGTCTTGTTCGTTTCTTCAATATTTCTTATATTGATCCTTTAAATAATATTTTTCCAACCTTAACAATCATGAAAAGGTCATTTCTCTCACTCATTCTTGTGTTCATCTCAGGTATCCTTTTTTCCCAGAAAACCGGCGAGACACTGCCTCCATGGCAAAAGGGAGAAATGGAGATACATCATATTTATTCAGGGCGCGGCGAAAGTGTTTTCTGCATCTTTCCTGACGGTACGACCATGATCATAGATGCCGGTGACAACGGCCCTCATACAGATCCAAGGACCACATACATATCACCTGATTCATCAAGACATGCCGGGGAATGGATCGCACGGTATATCCTGAAAAGGCTTGAACCACTGAAACAGAAGAGTGTCGACTATATGTATCTCACCCACATGCACGGCGATCATATGGGAGGAGCCTTCCCGGATTATCCGATTACCAAGAAGGGAGGAGATTACATCCTAAGCGGAATTACAGAAGTGGGTGAATATATCGGTTTTGGAAAAATGGTCGACAGGGGCTGGCCT
>DATGWQ010000037.1:0-1763 GCA_035299385.1 Bacteroidales bacterium
GCAGAAAGCGCCGATAAAAATCGGCATGAGGTAGAGGATGAAAGTTCCTTACAATGAAGAAATAGCAAATCACATTGGCCCCGAGTCATGCGGCTGCTGTGGCAACACAGTGGCTGAAGCGTTGACAGGGGAAAGCATAGGCGGGCAATTGAGCTCCGAAAACACCACTAATTGGGTGCCCATCCTGTTGTCTGAAGGAGAAGGCAATATTTTCCATAGCGTTATGGCGAGTTATGGGAAAACCTGGCGGAGTCTAAGAACCTGGCATGTGTGGATACCTCATGAACGAGAATCGGGAGAGCCGGGAGGAACCCTCCATTCAAAAGCTGGAATAGGGGAATCCAGCCTACAAAAATCTCCTGGTGCACCCGGAAGCGCTTATATCCGGTGCAAGCCTAGAACACGAAAGCAGAGCGCAAGTGGAGGGTGGGTTGAAGAAGGCGAAAGGCCGAGCGTTCAACTCATAATGCCCCCGGAAGTCGGACACAACATAGTACCTGAGAAGCAGGCGAACAAAGGGAACACTGTCGCCCCAGCGGAGTCTGTGGAGGGAAGGACGTGACCGAGAGGAACACCCTGGAGAACACCGCGGGCCGGACTCAGTGCCGGGGAACTGCGTTGATTGGTCTACACGGTGTGCGCCGCAGAGCGCGAAAGGATAAGAAAGAATGTTTTACGGCACTGTTACACCACGTAACCATTGATCTACTGGAACAGAGTTTTCGCCAACTTGAGCGGAACGCCGCTTCCGGGATAGACAAAATGACATGGAGCGAATATGAGGAAAACCTGGTAAAGCTACTCCCGGAACTACTTGAGAAAGTACACAGTGGAAAGTATCGGGCACTCCCCGCCAGGAGAGTATACATAATGAAAGAAGATGGGCGTAAAAGAGCATTGGGGATATTAGCCATAGAAGACAAAATAGTACAACAGGCAGTACGAACGATCATGAACCAGATATACGAAACGGACTTTGTAAATTTCAGTTACGGATTTCGGGAAGGGCGCAGCCAGAAAGACGCGCTGGATGCACTGCACGTTGGAATAACGCGGCGAAAGATAAACTGGGTACTGGATGCAGATATCCAGGGATTCTTCGATAACATAAATCATGAATGGCTAATGACGTTCATTCAGAAGCGGATAGGGGACAAGCGGATACAACGCATGATAACCAAATGGCTAAAGACGGGATACATTGAGGACGGTAAAAGAGTGAAACAGGAAATAGGAACTCCCCAGGGTGCAGTTATATCACCGCTGCTGTCAAATATCTTCCTACATTACGTATTTGATCTATGGGTAAATCAATGGCGAAAAACAGTAGCAAAGGGAGATGTGATAGTGGTGCGTTTCGCAGACGATTTTGTAGTAGGATTCCAGCACCTCAGTGAGGCGCAAAGGTTTGTAAAAGATTTGGAGGAAAGATTGAAGAAATTCGGTTTAAATCTCCATCCGGAAAAAACGCGCCTGATAGAGTTTGGACGATATGCGGAAGAAAGACGTCGCGAGCATAACGAAGGTAAACCTGAGACATTTACCTTTTTAGGCCTCACGCATAGTTGCAGCAAGAACAGCAAAGGTTATTTTGTCATAAGGCGTAAGACCTCCGGGAAAAAATTCAAGAAGAAACTGCAAGAGGTAAAAATGGAACTAAAAAGACGGATGCATGAGAAGATTTCGGAAACAGCGTTATGGGTACGTTCCGTGATAGTAGGACATTGTAACTACTATGCAATACCGGGAAACATGAAAGCTGT
>DATGWQ010000038.1:0-7748 GCA_035299385.1 Bacteroidales bacterium
CTGATCCTTGATTTCATGGGTTGCGCAAATTTTGTATGGTCAAAGCATACACTGGACCAGAGGGAGCAGATGGCCATAGTCCAGGAACTCATGCCTTCAGTCAGGACAAGGCTCAATATTACCAGGGTCCCCAGCCGGGAGGCAGGTGAGATCGTTCCGGTAAGCATATCTTCAAAATTCAATGCCGGCAAAACCGGTATTTTCAAATCCGATCTCACCTCAATTAAAAACGGGAAAGTTGAGAAGGACGGGAAGATCTTCAACCTGGAGACAAGCGGGGGAAAATGCGTCGTTGCAGTGGGGGCAAAAGGAAAGGGTGAAAACACCCTCCCGACAGAAGTACGGGGAATTGCGGTGAATGAAGATGTCAGCAGCCTGATATTTCTCCATGCCTGCGCACTTCCTTCATCGAACCAGAAAGCATATTTCAACATTCCCGATTTCTTCGATACCTCAGATCTGCTTGGATGGTATGAAATTGTTTATGAAGACAATTACAGGATAAGCGTTCCGATACAATATGGAGTAAATATTCTCGAATGGAATCCAGGCGCCGAGGACAGGCTCGACAAGATGGAAGGCGAAACCGGCGCAGCACAGAACGTGTACGCATATAATGCCGACCCGGTACAGTGTTCGGATGCATCTGCAGCCAGGCCCGTCACATTCTTTGCCTTTGAATGGATCAATCCCCGTTTCGGAAAAATGATCCGGGAGGTGAATGTATTCGGCACAATCAATTACCAGGCAACCGGGACAGATTACGGAAAGCCGGCTTATTCGCCATTGAAAAGCAATGCCATCATGCTTGCAGGGATAACCAAAGTGAAAAAGACATTGCCGTATGTACCTAAATCAGAATGAAAAATGAGTTACCCTGCCCTGTCCACCCCCGACCCCCAAGGGGGCCCGCAGTGCTGGAAAGTCCCCCTCGGGGGATTTAGGGGTAAGTTAATCGAAGGGCACAAAGGTTATCACGAAGGGCACAAAGGGTATAACGAAACAAATCATTAGATAACAATAATTCAAACTAAAACCACAAAACGATGAGCAAAAAAGAGTTAATGTTTACAGGTTCCGACACTGAAGGAGGGATCACTTCAGGTTACCAGATGAACGACGGCGTAAAACTGAAAGTACCTTACTCATTCTTCGGATCGATCTACGACGAAATGGAAGAGAAAGCACTTTTGGCAGTTCTTAAGCAGGAATCGCAGACAATGGGACCGCAGGTGGCTTTGTTCCAGAAAGAATTTGCAAAGAAGTTCGAAGTAAAGCACGCTTTTGCAACTTCAAACTGTACCACGGGGATGCATGCTGCAACACAGGCCCTCGGCATTGGCCCGGGTGATGAAGTTATCGTTACGCCTATCACCTTTATCGCAACTTCACTTGTAATACTCAAGGAAGGTGCGAAACCGGTATTTGCCGATATTGATCCAAAGACTTTTGATATAGATCCAAAAGAAATTGAGAAGAAGATCACCAAAAAAACAAAGGCAATTTATGTTGTTCATTACGGCGGTCAGATGTGCGATATGGATCCTATTATGGAAATCGCTAAAAAACACAAGCTGGCTGTACTCGAGGATTGCGCCCATGCTCACGGGGCAAAATACAAGGGCAGGCAGGCTGGCACAATCGGCGACGTCGGTGTTTTCAGCTTCCATTCGTTGAAAAATATGGTAACCCTTGGCGAAGGAGGAATGATCACCACCAACAATGATGATCTGACCGACAGGATCCAGAGAATGAGGGTCATGAGCATTACCCACTGGAATCCCGGCCAGAAAGACTTCGAATTCGCTGGTATCAGGCTGCACAAGAAAGATGTGAAAGACTACTGGATCCCTTCACATTTTGACGTAATCGATGACGGCGGCAAATGGGGCAACAATTACCGCATGTGCGAAGCCCAGGCTGCAGTAGGAAGATGCCAGATACTTAAGCTCGACATGATGGTTGACAAGAGGCGTGCATTGAGCCACAGGCTCAACGAGGGAATAAAAGGAATAAAGGGCATAACACCCACCTTCGAAGACCCGAACTGCTACCATGCATTCCATCTCTATACACTTTGTGTTGAGCCTGAATTGCTTGGCGCAACACGCGACGATTTTATGAGGGTGCTGTACCAGGAAGAAGGTGTTCAGGGTATTCTTCATTACCAGCCAACATATCATTTCACAGGACTGAAGAAGGCTTACAATTATCCTGAAAAGCTCTGTCCGAATGCCGAGAGATTCTTCTATGCCCGTCAGCTTAACCTCCCGATGAACCCGAGGCTTACGAATGATGATGTGGACATGATGATCGAAGGCATTAAGAATGCGGCTAAGAAGGTAAGAAAAAAATAATGCCCCTCTAAATCCCCCCAAATGGGGGGACTTGACCCTATAAGGGCTCCCTCCTCCCCATTTGGGGAGGCCGGGAGGGGCTTAACTGAAACTTATGAAAAAAATCATATTCTCCTGGATCCTTCTTCTTGCCTGTAACCTAATGTGGTCGCTTCAGTTTACATGCATCAAGCTGACACAGGACCAGGTAGGACCGTATTTTACAGTCTGGGCTCCGATGCTCATTTCTGTTTTGCTCCTTGCACCATTCGTGTTGCGC
The DNA here is from genome assembly GCA_035299385.1 of Bacteroidales bacterium. Classification (GTDB taxonomy): domain Bacteria; phylum Bacteroidota; class Bacteroidia; order Bacteroidales; family VadinHA17; genus LD21. Next base: position 2,617 of record DATGWQ010000038.1, read on the forward strand.
GATTTCAAACGTGAAGGGAAGAAGCTCAAAGATGTGCTCATCTTCGGACAGCTTGCACTGCTTGGCGCGTTTCCGGCCCAGGTGCTGATGACATGGGGAACACAGTACTCACTTGCCAGCAATTCAGCAATCCTCACTCTTGCATTGCCGGTGATCTCTGCCGTATTTGCCTTCCTCATCCTGAAGGAGAAAATGAACAGGGTACGATGGCTTAGCTTTATTGTTGCAATTGCCGGCGTTATCCTGATCTCCTCGGGCGACATCAAAAAGCTCGATTTCGGATCAAAATATGCTCTGGGTAATCTCCTGATTTTCCTTGCAATTGTGGGCAACTCATATTATAATGTAGGATGCAAGAAGGTTTCATCAGCCTACAGCGCCATGGAAATGGTGTTTTACACCTATGTTGTGATTGTTATCCTGCTTACGCCTCTCGTTTTGTACTATGAACGCGATGTCTTTGCAAGGATTCCGCATTTCACTCTTCAGACCTGGACAGGTATGTCGATACTTACCATTTTCCATAACTTCCTGTCGATGGTTCTCTTCTTCACTGCCCTGAAGGTGCTCGATGCAATGCAGGTGGCACTGTCAAATTACCTGATAACATTGCTTGGCCTTCCAGTCGCAGCCATTTTCCTCGGAGAAAGGCTGGGCACATACGCAGTCATCGGCGGCCTGCTCGTCCTTGTCTCCACGCTGCTGATCTCGATAGCAAATTACAGGCTGAGCCAGAAAGTGGCAAGTAGTACTTAATTTATAAGTAGAGAACTTGAGCAATGTGTGAAGGAATTCCCCTCCCTGGAGGGGGCAGGGGTGGGTCGATAATGAAACATAAATTTTATTCAAATTTATATCTATGAAAACAAAAATAAAATGGGGCGTGATAGGCTCCGGGGGAATAGCAAAGCGGAGAACAATTCCGGAAGGAATTATCCCGGCGGATAATGCTGAACTCGTGGCAGTATACGACATTAATGCAGAAGCGAATGCAGCTGTCGCAAAACAGTTTGGTGCAAAAGCTGCAGGGAGCATACCTGAACTCCTGAAGTCGGATATCGATGCAGTCTACGTTGCATCACCTGCCAACATGCATTTCGAACATGTCCTCGATTGTGCCAAAGCGGTCAAGCATGTCCTTTGCGAAAAGCCACTCGGGATGACCGTTGCAGAAGCAAAAAAAATGATCTCCTCATGCCGCGACGCAAATGTTCTGCTAGGCGTGGGGCTGATGATGCGCTTCAATACCCGGCATGCCGAGGTAAAGAAAATGATTGACAAAGGACTCCTCGGTAAGCCAGTCTATGCGAGAGCCCAGCTTTCATGCTGGTATCCTCCGATGGAGGGAGCATGGCGCCAGGATCCGGCACAGGGTGGGGGCGGTTCACTTATGGATATGGGAAGCCATTGCCTCGATCTTCTCGAATTGTTTTTCGGGAAAGCAAGACAGGTGAGCTGCTTCACTTCAAATAACGTACATGACTATAAATCAGAAGACAGCGCAGTAGTTTCAGTCATGTTTGAGAACGGTGCAATCGGGACAGTCGACACATATTTCTGTATTCCCGATGACAGCAGTAAAAATATACTCGAGCTTTACGGATCGCAGGGAAGCATCCTGGCAAAAGGCACTATTGGTCAGGGCCCTGACGGTGAAATGACAGCTTATCTTCAGACCAGCCCGGCAGGTTATAGTGCAGAGCAGTCAAGGTCCAACGGGAACGGGATAAACATAGCCCCGGAGCCTGTGAACACTTACCGTGCTGAGATTGAAGAGTTCAGCAATGCAATACTGGAAAACAGGGATCCGCTTAATTCATTCATCCACGGGCTCCGGAACCAGGAGCTGCTCGAAGCATGTTATAAATCAGCACGAACCGGTAAAGCCATACATGTATAATTATTCCTGATCATGAGTTCAAATTCTGTCCTGGCAATCTTCGCTCATCCCGATGATGCCGAAATAATGTGTGCCGGCACACTCGCTCTTTTGAAGAAGAAGGGCTTGGAAATCAATATTGCAACCATGACCGGTGGTGACAAAGGGTCTGCAACCCTTTCGCGGGATGAAATTAGCCGTATCCGGAAAACGGAAGGAGTTGTATCTGCTTCACTGATTGGCGGTGCTTATTATTGCCTTGGCTTTCAGGATATTTACCTGTTCTATAACTCTGAGACAATCAACAGGACTGTTGAGCTCATAAGAAACGTGAAGCCTTCAATCGTGTTCACCGCGAGTCCTTCGGATTATATGGTCGACCATGAAATGACCTCACGCATTGTTCAGACTGCCTGCTTTTGCGCAGGTATAAAAAACATGGAAGCCGGGGGAGAACCACTGGGGTACGTACCTCACCTCTATTATACCGATGCAATGGATGCGAAGGATATTCTCGGAAGGAGGATCGATCCCGGATTCTATATTGATATTTCTGATGCGATGGACATTAAGGAAAAAATGCTTGCCTCCCATAAAAGCCAGAGAGACTGGCTTCTGAAACACCATAAAATCGATGAGTACATTATTTCAATGAAGAGGTTCGGTGAAATGAGGGGATCAGAGGTGAATAAAAAGTATGCCGAAGGTTACAGGCAACATCTTGGACATGGTTATCCCCAGGACAATATTCTTGAAGAATTGCTTGCTTCATATTTAATAAAAACTAAAAATTAATTCAAACTTATGTCACGTAAACTAAGCATGCTCGCCCCCGGATGGTGGGACTTTACAACTCTCGATGATGAATTGCTGAATGACGCTGCAAAGCTGACGCCGAAGGATATGCTGCAGCTCTCGAGGGAGGGATTCAAAGTTGTAATGTATGATACTCTGGAAGATTTCTACCTTGCTGAAGCGCTTGAATATATCACTGCATGGAAACAGTCGGCTCCTGGTGCTCCTGTTGGCGTGTGCGGCCCTATTGGTCCGACAGAACAGCTCCCCCTGGTTGCCCGTCTTGTAAATGAGCTTAAGATAAATCTTGCTGATTCTCATTTCTGGGGCATGGATGAATGGTTCGTAAATGGCAGGGAGCTTCCTGCAACTCATCCCATCTCATTCGAGAAAGCCGACCGTGACCTTTGCTTCAGCCGGATAGAAAAAAAGTTAAGAATGCCGGATTCAAACATGCATTTCCCGAAGGCAGATCTGACTTTGTACATAAAAAGCTGGGATTCAGGTGTAAGGTGCGCCGTTATGCAGGGTGGCCAGGGAGATACGAAACACTGGGCATTCAACGACCCGGTTAAGCGTGAAGGTAAATATAGCGAACAGCCTCCTTCACCTGAGGAATTCCTGAAACTTACGGCAAGGGTTGTGGACCTTCATCCTGTCACCTGCATGCAGAATGCCAGGACCAGCGCAGGCGGTGTCGTGACCGGCATTCCAAAACAGGCTCTCACAGTTGGTCCGGTACAGACCTGGAAGGCGGAAAAGGTATCGATATGGCATGCAGGTACCCACGATAATGCTTTCGGGCAGAGGCTTACCGCACTGATGATCGGTAAAAAGATCACGGACAGCGCTGTTCCAATGTCTCTTCTTGCGCTGCATCCGAATGTTCAGTTCAATTATTTCCGTGGGGGAATCGGTGTCTGTGAAACAGAAATGCATTGATTATGAGAAAGATATTTTTTATTCTTTTTATTGCGGGAATGTTTCAGGGTGTTGCCTGGTCCCAGGGTAATGACCAGATTGTTTATAAAGGGGATTCTTATTCGGTAAAAATCAGTAAATCACCTTTTTCACTAACTGTCGCCGGGCTGAAGAATGATATCCTGAGGATTGATGGGTTGATCCTTCCGACAAACCCTTCAGGCCAGAAAATCACATCGTATAATCTCGCAAACGATGATCTTTCGATGTTGCTTACGACAGCCGGTAATGATTTTTACAGCATCAGGTGTGCATTTCATGAAAGGACCTTTGACCTTTCCGTATCACCGGCTGACAAGTCGGAAAAGGAAATGATCGGCTTGAGATTTTCCACCAAAGCTTCAGGGCACTGGTATGGAGGCGCTGTGGTGAAAGGGCATCAGTGGCCGCTGGAAGAGAGCAGCTTCGGCGTTGATCCTTTCTTCGGCACGAGCAACCAGGCTTCGCCGGTATGGTATACCTCTTCCGGTGCGGGAATAATTTCAAGGACATACAATACTATGGGATACAGCTTCAACAAACCCGAACCGGGTTACTTTAACCTGTATTCGAAAAATGCCTCTTCATTTGAGCTGAATGTTGCTGCCGGTAACAATATAAGGGAAGCTTATGCAATTCTTTCAGCAATTGTGGGCAAACCTTCTGTGACACCTCCAAAGGATTTTTTTGTATTCCCGCAGTATAATACCTGGATCGAATTTCTTACAGGTGTGAATCAGTCCGGCATTCAAAAATATGTGCAGGAGATCATCAATAATAAGTTCCCTTACAAGCTCTTCATCATTGATGATAAATGGACAACCTTTTATGGCGATCCTGTCTTCGATCCGAAGAAATTTCCTGATCCTGCAAAGATGATCAGCTCCCTGCATGAAAGTGGTTTCAGGGTGGCCCTTTGGATGACCCCTTTTATTCAGAAGGCATCTGATAACTACAAATATGCTGTAGAACATCATTACCTCATAATGAGCCCCGACGGAAAGGAGCCATACATGACAACATGGTGGAACGGCACCGATGCACTTGTTGATCTTTCCAACCCTGAAGCATATGCCTGGTTCCTGGGCATGCTGAAGAAGCTGCGATCACAATACGGAGTCGATGGGTTCAAGCTCGACGCAGGTGACGCCGAATACCTTGAAAAACCTTTCTCCTCATTCGGAAAGATAACTGCTAACGAATATACTGATCTCTTTGCAAGCCTGGGCACGAATTTCGAGGCTAATGAGTTGCGGGTGAGCTGGCTGAACCAGTCAATGGGACTTATCGAGAGGCTGCGTGACAAGGGTCCCAACTGGAGCGATGTTGACGGTATTAAAAGCCTGATACCTCATGCACTGACCTCCAGTCTTATCGGTTTTGTCTATACATGTCCTGATATGATAGGCGGAGGCCTCGATGGCGGATTTAAGGACAAGAACTACAAATTCGATGAGGAACTTTTTGTAAGATGGGCTGAAGCCAGCGCCCTGATGCC
>DATGWQ010000039.1:0-12547 GCA_035299385.1 Bacteroidales bacterium
TGTTACGATCCTGTTGTCGTGAATGCTCCCTCCATCAGCATTCCCGATATAAAAAGCATAAGCCTCGGCACGGGTGCCCTTATCTGCCTGGTGAATGATGATGTCATTCCCGAAAATCTCATTTTCACCGGCGCTTGCCGAATAAAACACCGCTGATGCGAGCGGGACAAAATCGGGATACTCCGGGAAGTACCTGCCATTGATGAAAAAACGGTTATTGTAAACCTTATTCCCGTATGCGCCGTTTTTATCTCCCCTTGGTGCACCGTAATCAGCGATCCTGATGGCATTTGTGCTCAGCTGATCGTTATACTCGCAGCTGGGTGGGGCAGCTTCAATATGAAATTCATTATCGAAGATCTCGATGTATTTCTTCCTGAAGATTTCAATGCCTGAACCTGTCTCCGGACGAAACATGTTGCCGAAGATCTTCGAACCGTCACCCATCGCCATTATGCTGTAATGGTTGGTGACCTTCTGCCTGTTGACGAACAGGTTGTGATGTATTACAGAGCCTTTTCCTTTGAACGACAGGCAACCCTGCCCTCCGTAAAACTCCGAGAAGGAAACTTCCGAGGGCCGGTCTCCTCTCAGGTCAACACCGTAGAATTCCGAGCCGTGACGGTTAATGATGAAAGGGTTATCCACATTGAAAGTGCAGTTCGTTATAGTTGCCTGTTCAACATCAACAGCAGTTGAGTTAATTCCCGAGTTCTCAATTTTCAGATTGTCGAGGATCACTCTGATGCTGTCCGCGGCTGACTGGATTCCCCAGGACAGGAATCCTTCAGTGCCGTTCCTGATGATCCCATTCCTTATTATAACTGACCCGCTGCCATGCACTGCAGGTACGTCTTCAACCGGTCTTCCTGTGACAGCATCGGCGGTATAATCGAAAAAGGCGGTGTGGGCATTGTTGTACATGTGATCATAATGACCAAAGGGATGAGTCTTCCCGGCTATTGCCACGCCGGCATCCATTGCGGGACGAATATCGATCTCGTCGACAAGGCAGTCATTCTCTGCTCTTACGCGAACACGATACCTTCCTGCAGGAAGGCCGTCGAGGTGTGCAAAAACGAACCCTCCCCCGAGCCTGGGTGAACGGTTTATCAAGGGACAGCTCACTTTTGCTGAGTCTGCATAAGTTGTCAGGCACCTGACTTCACCGCCTTTTTCATCTTCGACAAAGATGCTTACACGCATGTCGTTTGACAGGTCGCCTTTCATGTCATAATAGTACCTCCCGGTAACTCCGCATATCGCACAATATGACCGGTTTGCCCCGGGCAATAAGACATAATCCGAGACGATTTCCTCACCTGCATTAAGATGAAGAACATTCTTCCCGATGAAGGCATGAACAGCAGTGCTGACGATCTTTGCCCCGGGAGCCTTCGAGATGTCCCATCCGGTGAGACCGTCTTCAAAACCTGAGTTTTTCACATGATTATAATTCCCATCTGCACATGTTATGGTGAAGCCGTTAAGATCGAGGATAACATCCTTCCCCAGGAAGACAGCGCTTCGCGGAGACGAGATGTCATTTATAAGGACATACGTCTTCCCGGGTTGGGCAAAGCTGCCGGGGGCAGAGACAGGGATCTCAGTTGGAGAAGGCTGACGGTGGGAGGTGGGGTGGTACTGGGCGTGGCTTAAATAATCTGCAAAGAACCATAGGATAGCCGGGAAGAGAAGACATTTCATATCAGGCAGAATCAGGTGACAAGGTAGTGAATTTTTTTGTCCTTCGACCTCTCCCCAACCAATAGCTATCGGGAACCTCCCACGGAAAAGGGTTTGTGTCCTTCGACCTCTCCCCAACCCCTCCCCCGGGGTGGGAGGGGCTAGATCTCAATGTAATATAATTCATGTATACAATTGTCCCCCTCCCCTTTAGCGGGAGGGGGATTCAGGGGGTGAGGTCTACGGTGAAAAGCTGAAGGGGGATTCAGTGAGGTCTTTGGAATAAAATTTTTACTACATTCACCCAACTTAAACCTCTACCACCCATGCCACGTCGCGACGATATCAAGAAAGTGCTCATTATAGGCTCGGGACCGATCGTTATCGGCCAGGCCTGCGAATTCGACTACTCAGGAACACAGGCCTGCAAAGCCCTGCGCTCCCTCGGGTATAAGATCGTACTCGTAAACTCCAATCCCGCGACCATCATGACAGATCCCGGGATGGCCGATGCCACCTATATAGAGCCGCTCAATGAATATGCCCTTACCGAAATAATAAAGAAGGAAAGACCCGATGCACTGCTCCCCAACCTGGGAGGACAAACGGGCCTCAACCTCTCCTCACTGCTCGCCAAGAAAGGCGTGCTGGCAGAATACGGCGTGAAGGTCATAGGTGTCAACATCGATGCCATAGAGAGAGGCGAGGACAGGATCGCTTTCAAGGAGACGATGACGAGGCTGGGAATCGACATGCCGCGCAGCATCGCTGTCAACACGCTGGAGGATGCAGAGAAGGCTGCCGTCACGCTCGGCTACCCAGTCGTCATCCGTCCCGCGTACACGATGGGCGGCACCGGCGGGGGACTGGTCTATAACCTCGAAGAGCTGCGCACCGTGGCAAGCAGGGGCCTCGCGGCAAGCATTGTCAACCAGGTGCTTATCGAAGAGTCGGTGCTCGGCTGGGAAGAGCTCGAGCTCGAGGTGGTGAGGGATGCAAAGAACCAGATGATCACGGTGTGCTTCATCGAGAATGTGGATGCGATGGGCGTCCATACGGGCGATTCCTATTGCACCGCTCCCATGCTGACGATCAGCGCAGAGCTTCAGAAGAAGCTTCAGAAATATTCATACGACATAGTCGAGGCCATCGAGGTTATCGGCGGCACAAACGTTCAGTTTGCACATGATCCGAAAACTGACAGGGTTGTCGTCATCGAGATCAACCCGAGGACATCGCGCTCATCAGCCCTGGCTTCAAAAGCCACCGGCTTCCCCATTGCTTATGTCTCATCGCTTCTTGCAGGCGGGCTAACCCTCGATGAAATCCCGTATTGGCGGGCAGGCACTCTCGACAAATATATTCCCTGGGGCGATTATGTTGTCGTGAAGTTTGCAAGATGGGCCTTCGAGAAGTTCGACGGCCTCGAGGACAAGCTCGGTACCCAGATGCAGGCTGTAGGCGAGGTGATGAGCATCGGGAAGAACTACAAGGAGGCTCTCCAGAAAGCTATCAGGTCGCTCGAGATCGGGCGCTACGGACTGGGCTTCGCGAAAGACTTCAACAAGAAGCCTCTCGACGAGCTGATGAACATGCTCAAGCATGCTTCAAGCGAAAGGCAGTTCATCATGTATGAAGCTCTCCGCAAAGGCGCCGACGTGCAGAAGCTTCACGAAAAAACATTTATCAAAAGCTACTTCATACAACAAATGAAAGAGCTGGTCGAAGAGGAAGAAATGCTGCTCGCGCACAAAGGGAAGATGATCCCCGATGACCTGCTGATACAGGCCAAGAAGGACGGCTTTGCGGACAGGTACCTTGCGAAGATCCTCGGGATCCCTGAAAAGGAGATCAGGATACGGCGGATCGCACTCGGGATGAGTGAAGCCTGGGAACCGGTGCCCGTGAGCGGTGTCGAGAATGCTTCATACTATTTTTCGACCTACAACGCTCCCGACAAGGTCAGGACAAGCAACCGCAGGAAGATAATGGTGCTCGGCGGCGGCCCCAACAGGATAGGACAGGGCATAGAATTCGACTACTGCTGCGTTCATGCGGCTTTTGCGATAAAAGCTGCAGGCTATGAGGCAATAATGGTCAACTGCAACCCCGAGACGGTCTCGACGGATTACGATACCTCCGACAAGCTGTACTTCGAGCCTCTCACGGCGGAAGATGTCCTCAGCATCTATGAAAAGGAGAAGCCTGAAGGAGTGATCGTGCAGTTCGGCGGACAGACGCCGCTGAACCTTGCCAGGGAGCTTGCCGACGCCGGCGTGAAGATCCTCGGGACGACACCCGACACGATCGACCTTGCCGAAGACCGCGACAGGTTCAGGCATGTGATAACGAAGCTCGGCATACCCCAGCCGGAATCCGGGATGGCAAGCAACCTCGAACAGGCGCTGGAGATCGCCGGCAGGATCGGCTACCCGCTCATGATACGGCCTTCATACGTTCTTGGCGGCAGGGCAATGAAGATCATCCTCGACGACGAGATGCTCGGGGAATATGTTGCCAGGGCTGTTGGCGTCTCACCCGACAGGCCGCTGCTTCTCGACAAGTTCCTCGAAGATGCGATCGAGACTGAAGCCGATGCAATATCAGACGGCGATGATGCTTTCGTACCTGCCATTATGCAGCATATCGAATATGCCGGCATCCACTCGGGCGACTCTGCATGCGTCATCCCGCCCGTGATAATCCCGAAAGATCACAAGAAGACCATCTACGACTATACGCGCAGGATAGCCATGGAGCTCAGGGTTGTCGGCCTGCTCAATATTCAGTATGCCATTTATGAAGATACCGTTTACATACTCGAGGCAAACCCGCGCGCCTCGAGGACGGTGCCGCTGGTCTCGAAAGTGTGCGACATCCAGATGGCCACGATCGCAACGGAGATCCTCCTGGGGAAAAAGCTGCCTTCATTCAAACTTAAGAACAAGACCTTTAAGCATTATGGTGTGAAGGAAGCCGTGTTCCCGTTCAACATGTTCCCGGCTATCGACCCGCTTCTCGGTCCCGAGATGAGGTCGACCGGCGAGGTGCTCGGCATGAACGACACTTACGGCATGGCTTTCTTTAAGGCACAGGAAGCAACAGGCGTCCCCCTGCCTATAAAGGGCAATGTGCTGATAACGATAGCCGACCGCGACAAGGATAAGATCATCGACACGGCGCAGAGCTTCAGGGATATGGGCTTCACGATAACTGCAACAGGCGGTACGAGGAAGTTCCTTGCAGAGCATGGCGTCGAGTCGACACTTATATTAAAGGTACATGAAGGAAGGCCCAACATCGTCGATGCGATAAAGAACGGCGAGATCCAGCTTGTGGTAAATACACCGGCAGGAAGGCTGAGCGAATATGATGATTCCTACATCCGCAAGAGCGCGATCAAGTACAAGATACCCTATATAACGACTACATCTGCTGCCAGGTCGTCGGCCCAGGGCATCAGGGACCGGCAGAACGGGGCGTATAAGGTGAAGTCGATACAGGAGTATCACAGGGAAATCCAGGAGTCAGGAGTGAGGAGTGAGGCGTGAGGGAGAAAGCGTAGAGCGTATAGCGTATAGCGTAAAGCGTAGAGCGTGAAGCGTAGAGCGTAGAGCGTAGAGCGTAGAGAAGCTGATCTTTTAAGCAGAAATGGCCAGTGCGCCGGGATTCCCCTCCTTGGGAGGGCCTGCCCTGACATGCGGAGCATCGTCAGGGGGCAGGGGTGGGTTAATTCTACTGCGTCCTTTTCTTTGCGAGTGAGGAGTGAGCGTGAGGCGTGAGGGAGAAAGCGTAGAGCGTATAGCGTAGAGCGTAGAGCGTAAAGCGTAGAGCGTAAAGCGTAGAGCGTATAGAAGCTGATCTTTTGAGCAGAAATGGCCAGTGCGCTGGGATTCCCCTCCCCGGAGGGGGCAGGGGTGGGTTACATCAGGGAGAAATCCAGGAGTGAGGCGTGAAAAGCGTAAAGCGTAAAGCGTAGAGCGTAGAGCGCAGAGCGTAGAGCGTAAAGCGTAGAGCGTAGAGCGTAGAGCGTAGAGCGTAGAGCGTAGAGCGTATAGAAGCTGATCTTTTGAGCAGAAATGGCCAGTGCGCCGGGATTCCCCTCCCCGGAGGGGGCAGGGGTGGGTTAATTCTACTGCGTCCTTTTCTTTGCGAGTGAGGCGTGAGGGAGAAAGCGTAGAGCGTAAAGCGTAAAGTGTAGAGCGTAGAGCGTAAAGCGTAGAGCGTAAAGCGTAGAGCGTATAGAAGCTGATCTTTTGAGCAGAAATGGCCAGTGCGCCGGGATTCCCCTCCCCGGAGGGGGCAGGGGTGGGTTAATTCTACTGCGTCCTTTTCTTTACGTCCCATGCGTTTTATTCTTCCTTTTTCCCCCTTTTTTTCTTATCTTCAAAAAAAATGTCTCAACGCAAAACCATCCTGTTCATCGCTGCCAGCCTTGACGGATACATAGCCACCCAGGACGAGGACCTGTCGTTCCTTTCCATTGTCGACATGGAAGGCGAAGATTACGGGTACGAAGAGTTCATCAGGACAGTCGATACGGTGATCATGGGCCGCAAGACCTACGACTGGATAATGAACGAGCTGAACGAGTACCCGCACCCCGACAAGGACTCATACATCATCACGCGCACATCAAGACCTGACATGGACCGGGTAAAGTTCTACACCGGGAGCCTGAACGACCTCATCCGGCACCTCAAGCTGAATGACGAAGGAAAGAACATCTTCATCGACGGGGGCGCCGAGGTGATAGACGTGCTGCTGAAGGAGAACCTTATCGATGAGTTCATCATCTCGATAATCCCGATACTGCTCGGCGACGGCATCCGTCTCTTCAAGGACGGGCGTCCCGAATCGAGGCTGAAGCTGATGCACTCTGAGTGTTACGGGACAGGGCTGGTGCAGCTGCACTATAAGAAGGCGGAAAGCTGAGGGCGACCGCAGGTCACTGAGCGGCGAAGTGAAACACCCATCCCCGTTCAAAAAAGCTCCACCGGATTGATCCGTATGAATTCTTGCCAGGGAAAAACTTTCTCATCGATGAATATCGTTTTCGCAGGCTTGAATTTTTTTTGAAATGCTGTCATCCCCTGTTTGTTGCGTGAAAAAGAGGTTTTAACTTCCACACCGATAAGTTTTCCTCCTCTTTCAATGACAAAATCAACTTCATCATTACGATCACGCCAATAATAAAGCGAGATTGTATTTTTCATAGCCTCATTTGCAAGGTATGACCCGACTGCAGATTCAACTATCCTGCCCCAGGCAGCATGATCATTTCTGATATCTTTAAAATCCCGCCTTTGATGAGAGCTGACAAGTGCATTGTTGCAAACCTGCAATTTTGGGCTTGATGACCTGGTTTGCAATGAGGAACCGGAGTACTTAATTATCCCCATTACCAGACCGGCTTCCTGCAACAAATCAAGATAATGCGCAAGAGTTGTGGTATTTCCTGCATCCAGGAGCTGACCAAGCATCTTTGTGTAAGACAATATTTGCCCGGAATACAGACAGCTCAGCTCAAACAGGCTCCTGAGCAGCGCAGGCTTGTCTATCCGTGTGAGCATAAGGATATCTTTTGAGATGCTTGTTTCAACAAGTGAGTCACTGATATATCTTTTCCACCTGTCTTCATCATTGATCAATCCTGCAGAACCGGGGTATCCACCGAACCAGGCACAGGATTCCTCATCCCATCCGAAAGCATCATGCATCTCTTCAAAGGACCAATGGCCAAGAGTGATATTCTCGAATCTTCCGGCAAGAGATTCTGTCAAACCCTGACGAAGAAGAAGCCGGGATGATCCAAGCAGGATAATTTTGATATTAATGTTATTTAGTGTATCACGATCCCAGTTTTTTTTAACTGATCCACTCCAGTCAGGAATTTTCTGTATTTCATCTAATACCAGAAGATATTGTCGTGAACCCGCCGTCTTCATTCTGATCCGTACTGCCTCCCATACCTGGTCAATCCACAAAGAGCTTCCTCCGGGAACAGCATCTGCCGCTTCATACATCACAGGAAAAGAAATTTGTTTTTCCAGCTGCTTAACCAAAGTTGTCTTTCCAACCTGACGGGGACCGGAGACTACCTGGATAAACTTTCTAGGCTCAAGTGTACGTTTTCTTAATGTCTTTAACTCAGCTCTTTCATACATATTAAAACAATTTACTCAATATTCTGAGTAAATTTACTCAATATTCTGAGTAAATAAGTAATTATAAACAATTAAATTGTCCACCCCCTCTCGTCTCGGCTCCGCTCGACGACCTGCCAATCCGGTCACTGAGTATGTACACCGTGGTTAAAAAGATTTCACCTTTTTGCCACCAGGGCACGAAGGCACCAAGGTGCACCAAGTTTGATTTCTTTGCGTTCTTTGCGACTTTGCGTGAAACAATAAGGTCTCAGGGGGACGGCTATTCCAAATCAAGGATTATCCTTATATTCTCTTTCACCTTCTTCTGAAGATCTTTCGGCAACTCTCCTATCTTCGATGTGAGTCTCCTGTTGTCAATTGCCTTGATCTGATCGATTATCACATCTGAGTCATTTTTCAGGTCAGCCGTTCCTTTCGGCAGGTGAACTCTCAATATGTCACTTTCCGGGACAACATTGGTCGTTATAGGGCAGATGATTGTCGACGGGTGATCTTTAATCAGTCCCGACTGAACTATCAGCACAGGTCTTATCTTACCGCTTTCAGTTCTACGCTGAGGTTCAAGGTCAGCGATCCAGATGTCGAATTGCTTTATGGTCATTGTGAAGAAGGTGTCAGGCGTCAGGTGTCAGGTCGGAGATATCATACAAACTTTCGAATTCATGAAGGACATCGAGAGATTCATTTCTGACCAGCTTCGATTCCACCGACAGCTTCTTCGAGATCAGGTTCCTTCTGTTCATCCGGTTATAATAATCAACCGCTTCATTGATGTACCGGTTTCGCGATTTCTTCAGCTTGCCCAGTACTTCCTCTGTCTCCTGGTATATATGATCTTCAAGCTTTAATGAAAGTGTCTTCATATCATTTGAATATACAACAAAAGTATATACTTATAAGGTATATTCAAAATTGTTCTATTAATTACACCTCAGCCGTGATGTTTTTAACAGTATTCGGTATTCGGTGTGGCAATCATTGCTGATTACGGATCCAAACCGATTACCGATTACCGATTACCGATTACCTTTCTTTCACTCCTGGAATCTCCGGCTTATGACTCTCAACGCTCTACGCTTTACGCTCAACGCTTATTTTGCCACCAGGGCACAAAGGCACACCAAGTCACTACAATATGAATTTCCTCCCCTGTGCCCCTCTGTGTAACTTTTCTTTGCGCCCATGCCTGCTATCAAATAAAAAAGCCCGTGGCGACGCCATGGGCTTCTCTGTGATGTTTTTAAGAGTATTCGGGGATCCAAACCGATTACCGATTACCGTCCCGATAGCTATCGGGAACCGATTACCTTTCTTTCACTACTAATATCTCCGGCTTATGACTCTCAACGCTCTACGCTTTACGCTCTGCGCTTATTTTTTCGGCCGGAACGATATCCCTCCCTTTATCGTAATAAACGCATTCCTCCCGCTCTCCGGCGCCACCTGCGCCCACAGGCCTGTCGTGATATGGAACGCAAACTTGTCGGTCAGCTGCCTCCTCAGTCCGAACTGCGGATTGAGGAACACACCGCTGTGCCCGACATTGCCCAGGTCCATCACCACCCCGCCGTCGCCTGCGAAGAACGGCCTTGTCTTGTTATCGCTGACGTAATACCTGATGTCGAGATATAAAGGCATCATGGTAGCGCCGTTGTAGAAGTTCACCCCTATGCCGCCTCCGACCAGGAACGATTTGTTTATATTGTAACCGAATATGTTGTCTATGCCGATGAACCTTGCAGAATACGGGACATCGGTAACCCCCAGCCCTATCGCGCCGGATAATGATGTAATATTTTCAAATCCTTTGACAGCCTCTCTCTCTCTCAGTGTTTCCTTGTAGCTGGCCAGGCTTGCGGAGTCTGTTGCGCGCTTCTGCTCGGACTCGGCAAGGCTGCGTTCGACATTCTGCCTCATCTCCTGCTGCTTCGCCGCTGCTGCCTCCCGCTCGTCTATGCCTTTCTGAAGGGTGGCAACTTCCGACCTGAGATTGTTTATGTCGGCTTCGGTCTGTGCAAGCCTGGCCGAAAGCTCCTCTTTCTCCTGCCCGGCTTTCTTGAGATCTGCCGATCTCGTGTTCAGCGACGAAGCAAGCCTTTTATTTCGTGCTTCCATCTCCGAGATGCCTTTTGCCAGGGAGTCGTACTGTGTGGTTTTGGTATCGAGAGCGACGATCCTCTGGCTGAGGAGCTTCTCGAGAGAATCCCTCTCCCTCGTAACATGAGTGGAGTCGTTAACGAGCTCTGCGATCCTCTGCTCGAGAGGACCGGTGTTTTTGCATGCTGTTGCGATCAGCACAATCGCAGTAATTGCAATCAGAAAATTACTTTTTGAAAGGGTTTTCATCTTTTGTGGGTTTGTATGGTTGTTTGATTTTTGGGTAATCAGTAATCGGTAATCGGTAATCGGTAATTTACATACGTTCAGACTTTACCACAGAATTGATCTGATTTGTCGATCATTGATTGTAACATTCTGCCTAACTGGTAATCAGTAGTCGGTAGTCGGTAGTAATCAGTAATCGGTAATCGGTAATCGGTAGATTTGAACATGTTCAAAGCTTACCACAGAATTGATCGGATTTATCGATCATTGATTGCAACATTCTGCCAACAGACTTGCATTTATCTATTAATTCGTCTCGTTTTTCACTTTTTATGTAATCACATTCAAGACTTTCTTCAAGCCAGTGCTGAGTTTCCAACTGTTCTGAATCAGCATCCGTGAGTTTTGATATAAAATGATTCTGGTATCTTCTTTTTCCCCATGCTTCTGCAATCTGAGCACCAACTGAGCGTGATGATCTACGCATTTGGTCAGTTAAAGAGTACATTTCCTCTTTAGGGAATTTCTTAGTGATCTCAAAAATTTCTTTTGAAATAATTCTGGCAAGCTTGTATACTTCCAAGTCTCTGAAACTTTTTACATATACCATTTTTATACTTTGAGAATACTACCGATTACCGATCACCGATTACCGATTACCAATGCTTTCTCTCTGAAACTTTTTACGTAGGTCATTTTTATATTTTTTAGAAAACTACCGATTACCGATCACCGATTACCGATTACCTTTCTCAGGCGTCAGGCGTCTT
The DNA here is from genome assembly GCA_035299385.1 of Bacteroidales bacterium. Lineage (GTDB taxonomy): Bacteria > Bacteroidota > Bacteroidia > Bacteroidales > VadinHA17 > LD21. The sequence continues at coordinate 10,952 of DATGWQ010000039.1, forward strand.
TCAGCCGCCGAAGCGGAGCGAAGGTGGCAGGCGGGGTTTCTTTACCGATTACCGATTACATCTATGTTCGAAGCTTTTAATTGCGCGAAAGCGACGTAAATCACTTCAATGCAGAAATTTCCTCCCCTTCAGGGGAGGTGGCCGAAGGCCAGAGGGGTACCGGGATTCTCAAAAATCTTCCTCATTCCCCGGATTCACACGAACTCACCCCTCGTTCCCCTCTCTGCAGAGCATAGAGGGGATGCCTATCGAATATGAATTCTTTTGCGCCCTTTGCGTCTTCAACTTTGCGTAATTTGCGTTAAACTCTTTGGATTTCCTCTGCGGTTCTCCTTTGGCCGCCGTAGCTTTCTTTGACAACCGACTTCGTCAGCCGAAGCCGACTATGTCGGTCGAAGGCCGAAGCTTCAGCGAAGGCTGTAGCGAAGGTGGCTGTGCCCCTCTGTGTAACTTAAGCTAGCTTGCTGAGCTCTCAGTCTCTTTTTTATCCTCCACAGGCAAATTGATACTGATCCCTTTGGGATGAATCTCCGATATTACTTCCTTATCTCCCAGGCCCGGCTGGTTAAACAGGTTATACTTCGGCACGAACTCCGGCATCCTGATCTTCCTCCCGGAGATATGCGCATGCAGTATGGCAATGGTGCGTATGGTCTGAAAATCCTCCTCCCCCACAGGCACCCTGTGAAGCAGGAACCTGTTGTAGATCCTGAGGTAGATGAGACCGGTAAGCAGGAGGCATGTCAGAAGAAGCACAAGCGAAAGCCACAGGATCCCTATGTGATCCAGGGCAAAGGCCATTGCGATAATAGAAATATGCGCTGCTGCAATGATGACATCCGCTTTTTTATGCGTGAAGCCCGCACGCAGCATCATATGGTGTATATGCCTGTTATCCGCCGTGAACGGGTGCTGGTGATGTGCTATGCGTATGGTGAATACTCTCAGCGTGTCGTAAAGCGGAACAATGAGGATGGCGATCGAGATCGCGGGTGCGGAATAAAGATCGTGGTATGTGGCAGAGCCTGCATTCACCTCGTTGAACATGATGGTCATGGCGGCAATGATGAACCCCGTAAGCAACGAGCCTGTATCGCCCATGAAGATCTTGTTGGCGCCGCTTGACAGGTTGAACCTCATGAATCCTGCCAGCGTGCCTATGAGCGCTGCATCCATTATCGCATAGCCTGTCTCGCCCGAGAACCAGAACCAAAAGCCGAGCGCCGCTGATGATATAATGCCCGTCGATGCTGCCAGCCCGTCTATGCCGTCGATAAGGTTGACTGCATTTATTATCACTATCATTATGAAGACAGTGGTGATATATGTGAGCCAGGCAGGTATCGCCTGGATGCCGAGGAAGCCATGGAAGTTCGTTATCCTGATATCCGTAAAGTATAGCAGCAGCAATGCGGCGATGATCTCCGCCATCAGTTTCTTCTTGGGGTCGAGCGTGATCAGGTCGTCCTTCATCCCCGCGAGGAACAGCAGCAGCGTCGCCAGGAAGAAGTAGTTGACTCCCAGCATGTAGCCGTTGACTGCAATCAGGAAGCCGAAGGAGAACCCGGCATAAAGCCCTACTCCTCCCAATGTGGG
>DATGWQ010000040.1:0-51288 GCA_035299385.1 Bacteroidales bacterium
TGAATATCTATTCAAAATACTTCCGCAAAATCTTTGAATTTGTCGGGAACAGAAGAAGATACTGATTATTGCCCTTCACTTATGAGGTCTGTTCTGATAACCGGATCGAAAAGCTTTATCGGCGAAAATTTTGTCAGGTATTCCCGGTTCAGGAATGTTCATTCTGTGTCTCTGATTGAGCATGATCCGTCATCAATAAGTTTCGGGGAATTCGATACAGTAATCCACCTTGCTGCAATAGTACATGTCCGGAAAAATATTGATGCGGAACTTTATATGAGAGTTAACTGCGATCTTGCTGTTGAAACGGCAATGAGTGCAAAAGCTGCCGGCGTGAAGCATTTTGTTTTCATGAGCAGTGTAAAAGTATATGGTGATGAATCTGGTGAATCATCTCCCTTGACTGAAAAATCTGAGTGCTTTCCATCAGATGATTATGGCAGAAGCAAGCTTGCAGCAGAAATAGCCATGGGCGAATTGAATGATGAAAATTTCTGTGTTTCGATTATCAGGACTCCCGTTGTGTATGGTGCCGGAATGAAAGCCAATATGCTTAATCTTCTCAGGCTTGTAAAATATTTTCCTGTTCTTCCTCTCGATGGTATTGAAAACAAGCGCCAGTTTACATATGTTGAAAACCTTATCGGGTTCATTGACAGGATAATTGAGTTGAGAATTCCCGGGATCTTTATTGCGATGGATACTGATGCATGTTCGACAACCGACCTGGTCAGGTTTATGTCAGAAGCTCTCTGCAAAAATGTTCATTTGTTTAGAGTGCCTTTTCTTAAATCGATATTCCGGGCACAAACAACCCGCTTATTCGGGTCTTTGATAATTGACAACAGGGTGTCGCGACAGAAACTGTCGTTTGAACCCGTATATTCCACACGGGATGGCATTCGGAAAATGATTTCTGAGTATCAGGTTAAGGGTATTAAGATTTGCTAGAGACATACTGCATAATGAAGGATTTGAAAACAAAATTTATCAAAGATCCTAAACGTTTACTTCTTTGACTCTGCAAACAATTATACTGGTTATTTCCCTGGGAGTAGTCTCTTTTTTCATTACTTCCATTATCATCCGGTCTGCAGGAAAGAGAATGATGGCAGTTCCGAATGAACGCAGCCTGCATGACTATCCGGTACCAAAAGGAGGCGGAGTGGCAATTGTCATTTCATGGTATATAGGTATAACTCTCTTCTTTCTTAGCGGTCGGCTCGAGGCAGGTTTGTATTTTGCTTTTCTGAGCGGAATCCCGCTGGCTTTGATCAGCTTTATTGATGACGTGTACGACATAAAACCTTCCATAAGACTGATTATCCATTTCGCTACAGCCATAGCAGCATTTGCATTTCTAGGGGGATTGCGCCCGCTAATAATGCCTGAGGTACATATCAATTATAATTTCATCGTTTATCCACTGGCTATAATCGGAATGGTATGGTTTATTAATTTGTACAACTTCATGGACGGTGTAGACGGATTTGCTTCGGTGGAAGCAATATTCGTTTCTGCAGTATTTTTCCTTATGACAGGGAATTTTGCTTCACTTTTACTGATCTTTTGTGTTGGCGGCTTCCTGTACTGGAACTGGCCCAGGGCAAAAATCTTTATGGGTGACACCGGGAGTACACAACTGGGCTTTATTCTTGTGATCCTGGGAATATATTTTCATAATCATCTGAAATTTTCAATCTTAAACTGGATAATGCTGACCTCTCCCTTCTGGTTCGACGCAACGATAACACTGTTCAGACGATGGAGAAATAAGGAGAAGCTGAATGAAGCACATAGGAAGCATGTCTACCAGAGAATTGTTCAGGCAGGTTTTTCGCATCTGAAATTAAATATCTGCCTCATTGCTGTCAATATGGTTGTTCTTTTGATTATCCTGATTTACAGGGAATTCAAATTTCTGCAGATACCGCTTTTCATTCTCACCCTGTTTTTATACTACCGGATAACAAAGATGGTCGATAGGAAAATGCCTTTTTTAAATGGAAGAAATTCAATCAATTAAATACAAAGGCTTGAGATTAAGCTATCAAAAACTTATAAACTCGGATATCCTTCGCAATACGTTCATCCTGATTTCAGGAACAGCCCTGGCTCAACTGATCCCTATTCTGTTGCAGCCTCTGCTCCGGAGATCATTCACCCCCGAAACTTTCGGCGCTTACAGTGTCTATCTGAGCCTGCTCGGCATTTTAATAGTTATTTGCTCGCTCAGATACGAGCTGGCTATCATCCTTCCTGAAAAAGACGATGAAGCTCTTGGTGTATTTTTTCTGTCAGTCACACTGAACTTTCTTTTCAGCCTGATCCTTTTCATTATAATCCTCCTTTTCAGGAGTCCGATTCTTTTGCTTTTGAACCTTCCCGAAAAATTTCAAATTTACCTGCTCCTTACACCGGCAGGCATCTTTTTATTGGGATTTTACCAGAGCATCAATTACTGGCTGATCAGGAAGAAAGGATTCATGGCATTATCACTTAATAAATTCCTGCGCCGTGGCACAGAGGGTGTTTCCCAGGTATCTTTCATATTCAGCAGGATTTCAAACGGACTGATCTTCGGCGATATTATCGGCCACCTGGCAAATGTCACTTCCGGGATAATCCAGGGTATCAAGACCGGATTGACTTTCAGGCTGTTGAATCCCGGCAAAATGTTGCATGCACTGAAAAGGTATTCAAGTTATCCAAAATACAATTTATTGCCTGCATTCATGGAAGCCTGCAGCTTTCTGCTGCCTGCATTAATGATAAATAAACTCTTTTCCACTGACAGTACAGGTTATTTTGATCTGTGTAAACTCTTGCTTTCAGTGCCTCTCGCCCTGGTTGCGACCTCCCTTTCGAATGTACTGCTTCAGAGGATTTCAGAAAAAAGCAGAATGCACCTGAGTATTAAAAACGATCTTCAGAATGTATTAGTGTTCGTGTTGTTAATCGCAGTTGCAGAGATTGCAACAATAATGATATTCGGAGAGGGATTATTCAGACTGTTTTTTGGACCTGGCTGGGATATCTCCGGAAGGATATCAAAAATACTCGTGTGGTCGTTTGCATTTAATTTCCTCATCTCCTCATTCAGCAGCATTTTTATTTCTTTAAGTAAAATCAAGCTTCTCAGCGCCTGGCAGGTATTTTATCTCTGCGCAATTCTGCTTTTATTATTTTTCAATAAACTTGGATTTGAATCTTTTTTGAAGGTTTATGTCACAATTGAGATTATTTGCAGCTCTATTGTAAGCGTACTGATGCTGCTCATAATCTCAAGGTATGAACGGGAATTATCTGTTGGGCCAACTGTTTTTCAGGAATGAAGTTCAGCTGTGGCATTTTTGCAAATATCGCTCCGTTGTATTCGGAGCCTCTCTGGAGTGAGCTCGCCAATTCAGAAAATACAGATTATTATTTTTTCTCCTCTAAAAAAGGCTACTCTTCAATTAAAACCATTGATACCAGTAAATCGAGGAGCCTGAATATAAATGGAACCTTTAACTGGTATTTTCTTAAGAATATTTATATAAAGAGTATCCTCATTTACCAGACAGGAGCAATCTGCAAATGCCTGACCACAAGCTACGATGTGTACATCTTTAACGGGGAGATGAACTGCATTTCAAGCTGGGTGGCAGCAACGATTTGTAAAATCAGAACGAAGCCTGTCATATTCTGGGGACATGGCCTGTATGGAAATGAAACCAGAATAAAGAAATTTTTCAGGATATTATTTTACAGGATTGCCGATTACCATCTTGTTTATGCGAACAGGTCGCGGAATCTCATGATAAAGGCAGGCTTCCCTGAAAACCGGCTTTTTACTGTTTACAACTCCCTCGACTTCCATAGTCATAAAAAGCATTTTTCAGAGACATCCGGAGAAGATCTTTTACCGATCCGGAAAGAGTTGTTCCCTGATACTTTCACGAACCCCGTTCTTTTGTTTTTTGGAAGGCTCACTAGGGAAAAAAAGGTCCATTACCTGGTGGAGGCTCTCGCAATGCTTAAGGCGAGGGGCAGAATGTTCAACTGCCTTGTCATCGGCGGGGGAGAGGAGCTGCAAAAAATTAAGGAATTGAGGGATTCTCTTGGACTGGGAGAGTCCGTTTATCTGTTCGGCGAAAATTATGATGAAGCTGTGAACGCCAGATTTATTATGATGGCAGACTGCTGTGTTTCACCGGGTAATGTCGGGCTGACAGCGATACACAGCTTGTCCCTGGGGACACCGGTTATTACTCATGATAACCCGGGAAACCAGGGGCCTGAATCCGAGGTAATTGTGCCGGGAATAACAGGGCAGTTTTTTAAGGAGGATGATATCGGGGACCTCGCTGCCACAATAGATAAATTTGTCACCTCTGAGGGAGGAAAAAAATACGGGAAAGAATGCATAGACCTCATCGAAAAACACTGGACGCCTGAGAATCAGAGGATAGTTTTTGATGAGGTTGTCAGGCTTTCTGTCAGTTCACGCTCAAAATTCCGGGCTTCTCAGAACTTGTGAGATGAAATTATGGTCCTGATAGCATTTTCATGGGATGATGGAGCTGCCGAAGATCTGAAACTGATGGATCTTTCAGGAAAATATAATATACCCGGGATTTTTTTCATACCTGCGTCAAATTCCGAGAGAGAAGTGATGAGCCCTGCTGAGATAAAGATCTTAAGTGCTCAATTTGAAATAGGAGCCCACACGTATTCGCATAAATACCTTACAAATATCGATCTTGCCACAGCTGAACAGGAAATCGTCACGGGAAAAGATTTTCTTGAGCAGATGCTTGGCAGGAAGACAGATCATTTTTGTTTTCCGGGTGGTCAGTATAATGATGATCTGGTATGTATTGCACGACAGCATTTCAGTTCCGCACGAACAGCCGACACCGGGGCAATTATTGGAAAGGACAGCTTCCTGATCCGCCCTGCATTTCATTTTTATGATCGCGGCAGATTGTCGCTTCTATATAATAGCGCCAGAAACAACTCACTCATTTTTCCGGCTGTTTTGAGAAATATATTTGAAGACCGGTATTTTGAGCTTCTGAAGCAAGTCATCACCATGCTGAATAACCTGAAAACAACGCATAAGATCATTGTATGGGGTCACAGCTGGGAAATAGAGCAGCATTCACTTTGGCTTGGCCTGGAAGATTTTTTCCAATGGCTGATGAAGTGCTATTCCCAGAATCTCAGAACGTATTCTGAACTCGTCCATCTCTGAAATAGTCTTAAGAATGCCCGGGAAAAGATCTTTGCTTTTTTATGGGGAATTGCCCCCCGTTGCAGTTAACGGGATCGCTATTTCTAACATGATTAATCTCAGGATGTTAGAAGATGACTTTGAAATTGACATTTTACAGGAGAAGACCACATTGAACGACCGTGGTTCAAATGTAAAAGGGAAACTTTTGGACCGTATAAGTGAACATTACGCCATAATGCGAAAAACTTTTCGCAGGAACGTCGATTTTTTTTACCTGACATTTTCCATTTCTTACATGGGGGCCCTGAAAACACTTTTTTCAATCATGTGTTTCAGGTTATTCTCAAATGGCAAAGTTATTCTTCATATTCACCGGGGCGATTTCATTGACTGGTACCGGAGGAGCGTAATAAGCCGCTTATTGGCAAGTATTGTTATAAAATTAACAACAAAAGTGATCGTCTTGTCCGATATTCAGAAGACTGTCTTTTGCAAACATTTTGCCAAACCTGTTTTTGTACTTCATAACACAGTGGAATGCGAGTATAATTATTCTTTTAATGAAAAGAGTAATAACAGATTTGTTTATATCTCCAATTACCTGGAGGAAAAAGGAATAATCGATCTCCTTGAAGTATTCAAAAAGCTTCTTGTAAAATACCCGGGAATGTCTCTCAATACGTATGGAGCTTTCCCTTCCGATGAAATGAAAAAAATCATTTTGAAATTCGGGAATGAGAAAATATTGATCGGGGATGTTATTACAGGGAAAGAGAAGTTTGATAAAATATCGCAATCGGATTGTTTGATCCTCCCTTCCTTTAATGAAGGTGAACCTATCGTTCTTCTTGAAGCAATGTCGGTGGGCACGCCAATAATTGCGACCAGTGTGGGTTTAATACCTGAAATGCTTGGAGCTGATTACCCTTTTTATTCTTCACCGGCAGACCAGGCTTCACTTGAGGCGAAAATTGTCGAATTCATGAGCTGCCCGGACAGGAATGCAATATCAAGAAAACTTAAAGAACGATACTCTACATATTATTCAAACAAAGTACATAAGACAAACCTGATATCAATTTTCGATTAACTGGTCCTGAAAATTACCGTAATGACGTTTAATATATCCGGAAAAAACATACTGTCAAAATCCGATGTTCTTGCATTTCTTTCTTCGGCCGTCGCAGTCTTATTGCTCACTGTCCACAATAAATTCATGCCTCCTTTCCTGATTGCCTGGCTCTTATTCTGGGCCGCAGGGTTTATATCCAAACACGCCAGGATTGAAGAAGATGAAAAAAGAGCAAGATTATTATTATTTTTCTTCCTTGCATTGAATTTGATTTTCCTGGCAGGATTACTTTTTTCGGAAAATACTTCGACAGGGTCCGTTTTGTTCTTCAGAAGGCTGTCCCTGATTATTTTTCCTGTAATCCTGTTTTCCCCGGGGTACAATTTTAAAAAGAGGATAGATATACTTTTGATAATCTTCGTTGCCGGGATAACGTGCTTTATGCTGTTCTGCTTTGGCAATGCTTTATTCAATTCAATTATCCTGAAGGATGGAAGCTGGAGCTTCAATGCGTACCTTCCTGACCAGCCCTGGCTGAATTATTTTTATGGCGAGCTGCTGTCCATGGATCAACATCCGACTTATATTGCGATGTATGTGTTTCTGGGGATATTGATCTCACTTGAATTTATTTCCCGTGAATCTGAACTCAGAATGAAAATAATCTGGATGATTTGCACGGTATTTTTGTTTATTGGTTTATACTTTCTTTCGTCCAGGGCATCTTACCTGGCAGTTCTGGTAATTTTTCCGGTATTTCTCTGGATAAAGTTCAAGCCCCTGAAATTCAAGTTACTGTCAGCTTTATCATTAATTACTCTCCTTGTTCTGGTTTCATATGTTTATCTGGGTAATCAAAGGGTAAGAATATACTTTGACAAAACGATGGATAATGCAGTGCTGAATGATGGACGTATGGAGATATGGAAGTCAGCGCTGAAAGTGGTTGAAAAGAACCCCCTGTTTGGGGCAGGCATCGGTGATTATTATGCTGCAATGGATAAAGAGTTCAAAGATTCACAGTATTCTGCAGGATACTACAAGGATTTCAACGCTCATAATCAATATCTTGAGATCCTTTGCATTTCCGGCATAATAGGGTTCCTGATCTTTGCGGGCATTATTGTAATAATGCTTTATACTGCAGTAAAGGACAGGAATTTACTTTACGGCGCTTTCATAATAATGGTGCTCATATTTTTTTCTTTTGAATCGGTACTCAGCCGTTTTGCAGGGAATTCATTCTTTGCTTTATTCGCTTTCCTGCTGATCTATTACAAAGGGCCGGTAAAAAGAGCTGACCATAACTGAGAAGACATGTGTGGAATACTTGGAATATATAGAATCGACCAGGGTATAGCTTTCGATACTGACCGGTTCAGATCCGCTCTTTTGACAATGATTCACCGCGGACCTGATTCATCACGCATTCAGGGATTCGAAGATCGCGCGATCTTTGGCCATGTGAGATTGTCCATTATCGACCTTTCTGATGAAAATGCTCAACCGATGGAAGTGGATGACAGGTACTGCATTGTATATAACGGAGAAATTTACAATTATTTAGAGATCAGGGAAGAACTGACAAAAGCAGGATACACATTCACAACAAAAGGAGACACAGAAGTGATCCTGAGAGCATATCAGCAATGGGGGAGAGATTGTGTCTCAAGGTTCAATGGAATGTGGGCTTTTGCGATCTATGACAGGCAAAATTCAGATCTTTTTTGCTCCAGGGACAGATTCGGCATTAAACCGTTTTATTACGCAGTAGTAAACGGAAATTTTATTTTTTCTTCTGAAATAAAAGGCATTATTGCCTGCTACAGTCATCTTAAAGAACCGGATTACTCCTTAATATCAAATTATTGCCGGAAAGGCATCGGGGCCCAGACCAGGTCAACATGGTTCAAAAATATCTACAGGCTCGAACCGGCCCATAATATATCAGTGAGTTCAACCGGAATGAATTACTCCAGATACTGGGACTACCCGAAAAAAATCAAGCATGAGATAACCTTTGACGAAGCTAAAACAACCTACAGGGAACTACTCACTGATTCAATCCGGATCAGGATGAGAAGCGATGTTCCTGTGGGATTTACACTATCTTCCGGTATTGACTCCTCTTCAATTGTATGCCTTCTCAGGAATCAGTACAGCGGTAATAAAAATACCTACACCGCTGCATTCTCGGGAACACCATTCACCAGGTCTGAAAAACAAAACTTCAAAAAAGATATTACTATTGATGAGCCCGGTCTGGTCAGAAAGCTGACCCGGGACCTGGATTTGACTTCTCATATAATCGAGATAGATTACGAAAATTATTTAAGCGATCTTAAACTGATTATCCGCTACCTGGAATCAGGGCATGCTTCACCGGCTATATTCCCCCTTTACCATATCCTCGACAGGGCAAGGAAGGATGTCACAGTGGTGCTGGAAGGGCAGGGAGCGGATGAGCTTCTCGGGGGATACATCATTGATGTTTTCCCGGTATACATTCTTGCTCTTATAAAAAGATTCCGTTTACGTAAAGCAGTTAATGAGCTTGCTGCATATCGAAAAATCTATTCATTAAAGATGGCATTCATGATCTATGTCAGATTGTCAAGCCTTAAGCTATTGAAAAGGCTCTATTACAGATTTTCAGGTATGGAATCCTTTTTCAGGGGGAGGCTTGAAGATTTTAATGAGATCAATGATTTTCCTGTTATGCCTTCAGGTTTTGATGATCCGATGAATGAGCATCTGTATAAAGCCCACACCGGTTGTCTTGTTGATCTCCTCCATTATGGTGATGCAATATCCATGGCTCACTCCCTGGAGAGCAGGCAGCCCTTTATGGATTACCGGTTGGTTGAATACGTGTTTACGCTTCCTTACTCATACAAGATACGTGACGGTAAAGGCAAGTTTCTGCATCGTGAAGCTTTGAGGGGAATAGTGCCTGATGATATTATCGATAACCCGGTAAAGTTTGGTTTTGATTCACCATTATCCCAGATTTTTAAAGACGAAGGAGAAGGATCAGCCATGTCCATCCTTCTGTCCGACAGGTGTATCTCCCGTGGTCTTTTCTCAAAAAAAGCTCTCATCCGCGCTTTCAGGGAACAAAAGCAAAACAGGAAGGATCACTCGCGATTGCTCTTTCGCTTGTTGAGCGTGGAGCTTTGGTTCAGGGAGTTTATCGATCAGCAAAAGCAAAACAGGGAGCCTTGAAGCTCCCTGTTTCATTTAGTATTTGTGATAAACTTCATTTAGCTTTTTCCTGTTTGCCCTGAGTATTAAAATAATCAATGTCAGTCCGAAAAACAGCGGGACAAATGTTTTAGCATAATATAAACCACCATTATCCCTTTCGGCGGGAATTGTAAAATCGTTTAAGACTGTCACAATGTCCTTATAAATATCCCGGTTCTGCTCGAGTTCAATCTTCCTTTCATATAAGTTGTATATATCATTATATAATAACTGAGTTTTCTGTTCCTGGAGAAATATCATCTGCCCGCCGGCTTTTGGCAATATGTTTTTAGATTCTTCGAAGTATTTGAATTTCTGCAGACTGTCAAGTTCCTTGATATCAACCACAACACGGGAAAGAAGCTCATTATTTTGCCTTAATCTCAAAATATTTCTCTGCTGTGATAAGGCATCTGCAGCTATAAATTTAAGGATACCTTCACGGACATCTGTCAAAACCTGCGGCTGTACTATCCTGACCCTTATATCAAACCTGTCATTCATTCTTACATTTAAGGTATCGTACACGTCATGATTTTCATTATAATCAACATAATCCGGAATTTTGTCGTCACCATTGTCAATTACCCAAAATGCTTTAATGTCGAGAATATTGTCAGTCTGCCCGGGTTTAAGCCCTAAAACTCCGGATAATGTGGACTTTTCCGGCTGGAGGCAATATGTATGTAGCCGGTTAACGTATGAAATGATATCACTGGTCTCTTCTATATTTACCTTCAGAACAAGATCTGCTGTATAAAAGGATTTTGCTGATTTCCATAAAGCTACAGAAACAGCCAGACCTGTAATCACACTGATCGTGAGCGGAATCCAGTGTCTTATCATAAAAACTATCGAAATGAGAATCCCTTTCCCAAGAGCATTTAACCATCTTGAGATCGTTCTGCCCATTCTCCTGAACAGATCCAGCAGGTCGATCTCATCATTATTGCGATTATTCAAGCTTTCTTCAGACATTTTTCATCAGGTTAGTTTTTGCAAATATATTCAAATTCATAGAACTTGACCTAAAACAACTGCACCACATGACTTTTTAGATGAACTTGAGAATTATTTCCGCAAGTGCCTTAATGTGAGGCTTATAGTCTTGAATGAATTCACCCGTGACCCTGTTTCCTATCACAAGACATATGGTCAACGCTTTGTGTCCCAGTAATCCCGATAAGCCATACAGGGCTGAACTTTCCATTTCATAGTTGCTGATGGTCCTTCCTCTGAAATTGAACTCCGAGAGCTTATTATTAATCTCATTATCAAAAGTTTCAAGCCTGAGGCGTCTTCCCTGGGGCGCATAAAAGCCCGGAGCGGAAATGGTTATGCCCCTAATGAATTTTTCCTGGTTGAATATTGACATCAGCTCTTTGCTTGCATTGACCGAATAGGGGTAGGAGAGGGTGTCGGGCCATTCGAGGTACTGAACCAGATAATCTGAAAGGTCAGTATCGAGAAGCCAGTCATAACCTTCATAGAAATGAAGCAACCCGTCAAAGCCTATTGCTGTTTCAGCCATTACACACGAGCCTGCAGGAATGTCAGCACGCAGACCGCCTGAAGTCCCAATCCTTATTATGCTGAGTGATTCCGTTTCTTCCTTTGGAATTCCTGTTTTCAGATCAATATTGACAAGTGCGTCAAGCTCGTTGAGAAGAATATCGATATTGTCAGTCCCGATCCCTGAAGATATAACGGTCACTTCGTTTCCTTCGTAAAAACCTGTGATAGTCCTGAATTCCCTGTTCTCTTTTCTCACTCTAATTTCCTGCATCATCGATCCGAGCAGGTCAACCCTTCCGGGATCTCCCACAATCACTATCTTGTGCGATATGTCTTCCGGCAGCAGGTTAAGATGAAACATGCTTCCGTCAGGATTTACAATTAATTCGGTTTTCTTCTCCATAAGTCAATAGAATTTCAGGCAAATTTAAAGATATCTGCCGTACAAAAGAATTTTGAGCCGGTTCTTATTGGAAATATGTCATTATGTTTCCCGAGACAAGCTGAAGTGAAACTTCGGCCAGCTTAGTCTGGTAATGAGCAGAAATAAGTCTCTCGTTTGCTTCAAGAAGGCTCAGCTGAACCTCCCTGAGATCAATGCCCGAGAGGCTTCCGAGCCTGTATCTCTCGAGTGCAATATTGTTGTTTTCAGTGGCAGTCTGAAGATTCTGTTTTTCTAAATTGATGAGCCTGAGATTATTGCTGTAGGCATTGAAGATTGTCAAAAGATCAGCCCTGATGCCCTGCTCGATGTCGCGGTACCTTAAATCAGTATTTACACGGCTTATATCTGAATTCCGGAGACTTCTTCTCTGGTTGAAGCCATCAAAAATATTGAAACCAAGTGTAACTCCATAATTCATTCCGTTTGATTCGATGCTCTTGTTCTGGCTGCTTGAGAATGTATTGTAGTTTAAACTATACCCTCCCGAAAAGTTGAGGTAAGGATAGGATCTCGAAAGCACAAGCTTATAATCGTAATCAGAAATAACCTTATTCCTGGACGCTATCAGAAGGTTTGTGTTTTTTGAAAGCATCTCATCAAGAAGCTTCTCGTACAGCAAACCCGGGTTCACTTCTATGGTGCTGTCCTTTGAAAAGAGATCAGCATTCAGGTTTTCAAGCGCCATGAGCTCATTAAGCCTGATGCGTGCCGCTCTTACAACTTCATTTTGCCGGGACAACCGTGAACTGTCTGAATTGACATATACCTGTGATTGCAGAACCTCGAGCTTGGATCCGGAGCCAAGAAGATACCTGTCCTGGTCTATCCTCAGCCTTTCACTCGAAAGTGAAATAGCATACTCCATATTATTCATAAGCTGCTGCTGCAGAATATAATTATAATACCCCGAAACGATATCTGCGACAAGGTTCTCTATTGAGAGCTGGGTGTTGAGCTGGCCTATCTGGTTTAACTCCCCAAGCTTTTTATAGGTTGTGACTGCGTTGAATCCGTTGAAAATTGTCAATCCAAGGGTGGCTCCTCCGCTGTTTGTGGTATTGAATACACGGTTTGATGTCGTTTTTGTTCCGTCAGTGAGGTTATTTGTTGTGTTGGTCAGGCTTCCGTTGTGACGACCGGAAAGATCAACAGAAGGAAGAAAACCGGCATTTCCCAGAGTGAAGTTGTTCTTCGAAATGTCTTCATTGTTCCTGGCAATAAGAATAGAGTAATTCTTTTCAAGGCCAGTGGCGATGCAGTCTTTAAGCCCGTAAATGTTTTGACCGTCCGATCGGGCCATGAACAAGGCAAAAAGAGAACTAAGAAACAGTAGCCTCATTATCGGGAGTTTTTGATTCACTTGAGATATAGGTATAGATAGCTGGTACTATAAACAAGGTAAGGAATGTGGAAAGGAACAATCCGCCGACAACTGCAATACCCATGGCCACACGGCTCCTGGCACCTTCTCCAAAGCCCAGTGCAAGCGGAAGAATACCAAGGATTGTTGCAAGGCTTGTCATGAGTATAGGTCTTAATCGTGATGCTGCCGCATATTTTATTGCTTCATATTTTGACATTCCTGCTCTTTTGCGCTGATTCGCGAATTCCACAAGCAGTATCCCGTTTTTGGAAACAAGGCCAATAAGCATGATAATGCCAATCTGACTGAAGATGTTCATCGTTACTCCGAAGTACCACATGAACAGGAGCGCTCCCGTAAGGGCAAGAGGAACGGTCATCATTACAATAAACGGGTCCTTGAAGCTCTCGAACTGGGCTGCGAGCACAAGAAAGATCAGTATGATCGCCAGTCCGAATGCGAACATGAGACTTGAAGAACTCTCGACGAAATCTTTCGAGTCGCCCGACAGTGCAGTCCTGAAGGTCTCATCCAGCACCTGGTCGGCAATCTTGTCCATTTCGGCAAGGCCCTCGCTGATGGTCCTTCCGGGCGCCAGCCCTGCCGAGATTGTTGCTGATACAAACCTGTTATAATGATACAGCTGCGGAGGGGCTGTTTCCTCCGTAAGACTTACCAGGTTGTCCATCTGTATCATGTCACCCGAATTGTTGCGGACATATAATGAAGTCAGGTCCAAAGGCTTGTTCCGGTCTTCCCTGGCAAGATCCCCGAGTATCTGGTATTGCTTGCCATTCATGAAAAAATATCCGAACCTCTGACCGCTCAACGCAAGCTGAAGTGTCTGACCGATGTTCTGTGTGGACACACCAAGTGAGTTTGCCTTATCCCTGTTGATATGTATCCTTAATTCCGGTTTGGTAAATTTCAGGTTGACATCAGGAGTGACCAGGACAGGGTTCTCCATAACCCTGGCCATGAATTCCGGCAACACCTCCCGCAACTTATCGATTGTTGTCGCCTGCAGAACATACTGTACCGGCATTCCGCCCCTGCGGCTTCCGAAAGTCGACTGCTGCATGACGAAAGCCCTCGCTTTCGTCTTTTTTCGCACATCTGAGGTAATTGCGTCTGAAATCTGCTGCTGGCTTCTTTGCCTGTCATCCGGTTTGGCGAGGCTGATGCTGATATTCGCAAAACCTCCGCCCCTTATCATTGTCGTATAACTGAGCCGTTCAGGGACCTTTTGTTCTACAAGCCTTGCCAGGTCGTCACAATATGCAAGCATGAATTCATAGGTGGACCCTTCGGTAGCTGTAGTGTTGATTGTTATCCTTGAGCGGTCCTCAAGCGGAGCCATTTCAGCAGGGATGGTCCTCCAGAAAAAATAAATAAGACCGAATGAGGAAGCGATGATTATGAAAGCCCAATACCGGCGTTTTAAAAAATTATCGAGATATTTATGGTACCCGTTATTCAGGCTGTTGAATAACGGATCCGTTTTCCTGTAAAACCAGCTGTGTTTCTCATGCCTGAGCAGTTTTGAAGAAACCATTGGGGTAAGTGAAAGGGCCAGGAAAGCAGAGATGCCCACTGCGCCAGCCATTACAATGGCAAATTCCCTGAACAGACGCCCCGTGATTCCCTGCAGGAAGACTATCGGGAAGAAAACAGAGATAAGCGTAATAGTTGTTGAAATGATGGCAAAATAAATCTCTTTCGAGCCGGCAAGAGCTGCCTGGACAGGACTCATCCCTGATTCAACCTTCACATAAATGTTCTCCATCACAACAATGGCGTCGTCGACCACAATCCCGATTGCAAGAACGATGGCAAGCAATGTAAGAACGTTTATAGTGAAACCAGCCAGGTACATTATAAAGAATGACCCCACGAGTGAGACAGGAATGACAAGAATCGGTATCAGCGTGGCTCTCCAGCTCCTCAGGAAAAAATAGATGATTATGACAACGAGCGTGAAGGCAAAGTAAATTGTGTCCTGCACTTCTTTTATCGATGATCTGATGTACTCGGTATTATCGTAGTTTACCTTGATTTTTACATCTTCAGGAAGATCTCTTTTCATGAATTCGAGGCGGCGGAAGACCTCATCAACTATGTCAATGTGGTTTGACCCGGGCTGCGGAATGGCTACAACCATAACCATAGGCACACCGTTATTCTTAAGGATTCCACGGATATCCTCAGGACCCAGCTCTGCTCTTCCTATGTCCATGAATCTTACTATCTGATCTCCTGTTTGCTTGACAATGAGATCATTGAACTGCTTCGGAGTAGACATCAGCCCCAGGGTACGTATGGTAAGCTCAGTGTTTGTCCCTTCGATGGATCCGGAAGGCAGCTCGACATTTTCCCGCAGAATGGCATTCCTTACATCAAGAGGGGTGAGCTGATAACCGGCAAGTTTGATTGGATCCATATATAAACGCATGGCATAGCGCTTCTCCCCGAAAATATTGATGGCGCTTACCCCGGAGATGGTCTGAAGCTGTTCCTTGATGGTCAGGTCAGCTACTTCGGAAAGCTCAAGCAATGATCTTTTGGCACTCTCAACCGTAAGGTAAAGGATAGGTGTGGCATCAGCGTCCATTTTAGCGACAACGGGCGGATCACAGTCTCTCGGAAGGAAACGCTGTGCCTGCGAAACTTTGTCGCGGACGTCATTCGCAGCAGTTTCAAGATCCACTGAGAGCTCGAACTCAACAGTAACGTCACTGCTACCCTGACGGCTGGAACTTGTAAGCGAACGTACTCCCGGAATGCCATTGATCTGCTGCTCGAGCGGTTCGGTTATCTGTGTCTCTATAACGTCTGAATTTGCTCCGGGGTACGATGTCCTTACCGAAATTATTGCCGGGTCGACGCTTGGAAATTCACGGACACCAAGAAACTTCAGCCCGACAAAACCGAACAAAAGTATCACTATCGCGAAGACCGTTGCAAGAACAGGCCTGTTTATACTTGTTGAAGATATGCTCATAACGGCTTTTCTTTATTCCACCTTTGTGACAAGGCGATCCTGGCTGACAGGCTGATTTGTGATCAGGGTATCAAGAACCACCGGCAAACCTTGCCTCAGCTGCAGAATGCCGCTGGTCAGCAGAGTGTCGCCGAATTTAAGGCCATCAGTTATCTGAACGAGTGTTTCAGTTCTGAGGCCTGTGGATACCTTTATAACCTGGGCTTTTCCACCCTTGTATACATATACCAGTTCCCCTTCCATTTGCGGGACAAGCGCTTCCGACGGTATCGCGATGGCATTTTCTGTTTTCGACAAGAGCATTGTTACTCCAGCATATCGACCGGGTTTCAGTTCTTCATTATTATTCGGGTAAATAGCCCTGAGCAAAATCACTTTGGTGCCAAGGTCTATTTTCGGGTCCACTGCATATATCGATGCCTCGTATATTTTATCGGTGCCTTCGATCGTAAATGTAACCGGATAGCCTTTCTTTATCTGATCGGCATACTTTTCAGGCATTGAAAAATCAATTTTGATCGGTTTTATTTTTACCAGCCTGGCAATTTTTGTGCTCGCATTGGTATAGGCGCCCTCGCTTACATATCTCAGACCAATGATTCCATCAAAAGGAGCACGTAATTCTGTCTCGGAAATTCTTGCCTTAACCAGGTTTATATCTGCCTGGATGGTCTGCAACTCAGTTTTTATCTGGTCGTAGCTTTCCTGGCTTATTGCATCCTTGTCCAGAAGACTCCTCTGCCTGAATTCCTTTGCTTCTGAAAGCTTCTGCTGCGCAAAGAGCTTTTCGAGCTGTGCCTGGAGAGGTTTGTCATTAAGCTTTGCAAGAAGATCCCCTTTCTGAACTCTTGCCCCTTCAGTGAAATTGATGCTTACCAGCTTGCCGGAGGTTTCAAACGACAGATCCACTTCCTCGTCTGCCTTCAACGTTCCTGTGCTTGTCCTGAAATCCTGCAGGAGCATCGGTGAGATAATATAACCTGAAACATTGAGTACCTGACGGCCCATCTGGCCACGGCCGGCGCCCGGTCCACCCGGACCTCCCGGTCTTACGGCACCTGCTCCAGGCTGCTCTTTAGGCCCTGAAGCCATCAGCGGCTTAAGCTTTGGATAAAAGATAATAACTGCTGCTACAAAAATCAGAAGGATCGTGATTATTGTTTTTTTCCTGTTCTTCATCTGTCTGTGTTAAGCTTGCAAAAGTATCAATTTCAAATCTTTGATCTTCTTTTAAACTACTAAAAAGTGTTAAAACAGTGTCTTTCTTTCAAAAAATGCCTCGTTGCACGCCAAAAAGAATCACCTTCAACAAAAAGAAATTATTTTTGTTAGTTCTTCAATCCTGATAAAATATGATCCAGCGAATTCAGACCATCTATCTTTTACTGACAATCTTACTTGCCGTTTTATTCCTGTCGGGCGACATTATTCATTTTCAAAACGGGAATGCCATATCACTGGCAGGAATAAGCACACTCCAGACGGAAAACCTGTCAGCTCCGCAGTTAAGCACCTGGCCGCTTACTGTATTTTCTGTCCTGGTTCCCCTGATTGCGCTTATCACGATCTGCCTGTTCAGGAACAGGCCTCTCCAGATGAAGTTCACCTTATTCCTTATTCTTATGATCATCTTTCTGATCGGAGCTGTTATCTATTTCACACTGGCTGTGAACAAAACTTTCAGAACAGATCTTCAGCCGGGAATAAAGCTTGTGATTCCTGTCGCAATGCTCATACTTTCAGCTCTTGCTTACAGGAGCATAAAAAAGGACCAGGAACTTGTGAAATCCTACGACAGACTGAGATAAAAAAGCGTTGAGCGTTGAGCGTTGAGCATAGAAGATGCGACTCCCGATTACCGATTACCGATTACCGGATTTCTTACTTCAGATAATCTGCAGATTCTCCTGGTTTGTTATCTTCTCGCAATAGTGGCATTTGAGCGAGACCATCTTCTTTGAAACAACCTTGAATCTTGTCGTGACTGATTCATAATTCGTTATGCATTTCGGGTTCATGCATTTTGCAATTCCTGTGATGAAGTCAGGAACTTCGACAACTCTTTTCTCCACGACTTCATAGTCTTTAATTATATTCAGCTTGGCATCCGGCGCCACAAGCGCAATCCTGTTTATGTCTTCATCCTCGAAAAAAACACCTTCGATCTTGATTATTGCTTTTCTGCCGAGCTTCTTGCTCTCCAGGTTGGTGCCGAAAGTTATCTGGGTTTCGATCCTGTCGAGACCCAGTATCTGAATAACCTTGAAGAGGTAATTTGCGGGTATATGATCGATCACGGTGCCATTTTCGATTGCACTTACGCTTAATTGTCTGCCATGTTCTTTCATCGTCTTAAGCTTTAATCTTTATTCCGAGCAATGAGCATAAAATTGCCTGCCTTGTATAAACCCCGTTCAGGGCCTGTTCAAAATAATATGCCTTGGAGTTGCTATCAACATCGGGATGAATCTCATTCACCCGGGGCAGCGGATGAAGGATCCTCATATTTGGTTTTGTCTTCTTCAGCATCGAATTCCGAAGGACATAGACATTCTTTACTTTTTCATATTCGATGGGATCAGAGAATCTTTCCCTCTGTACCCTGGTCATGTAAATTATGTCAGCCTTTGAAATGATATCTGTAAAATCGGTATGCTCGTAATACTTCAGGCCGAGGTTTTCAAGGTAAAGCTTGAATTCATCAGGCATCTTCAGCTCTTCGGGTGAAATGAAGTTGAAAGTTGTGTTCCATCTCGACATGGCCATCATCAGGGAATGGACAGTGCGTCCATACTTCAGATCGCCAACCATGAAGATATTCAGATCGTCAAGTTTACCCTGTGTTTTCCTGATCGAATAAAGATCGAGCAATGTCTGGGATGGGTGCTGATTGGCGCCGTCTCCGGCATTTATGATCGGTACGGATGAAATTTCGCTCGCAAACCTTGCACTTCCTTCGATGGGATGCCTCATAACGATCAGGTCGCAATAGTTGCTTACTGTCCTGATGGTATCATTGAGCGTCTCGCCTTTCGACACGCTCGATACTGAAGCATCTGCGAAACCGAGTATTTTTCCTCCCAGCCTGCTGATCGCACTTTCGAAGCTCAGCCTTGTCCTCGTGGACGGCTCAAAGAAAAGTGTTGCAACCACTTTGCCTTCGAGGAGATTGCTTGTCGGATGTTTCTCAAATTCTTCAGCGAGGTCGAGTATCCTGATAATCTCATCTGTTGAAAAGTCATCGATGGATACAAGGCTTCTGTTTTTCATGCTTTGGATCATAACAGGAAGGATTATTATTCAAAAGTACTGAAGAATTGTTTTTTGCGGAATGATGTTGATAATAATTTAAAACTTTCAGTCATCATTTTTTTCCCGGAGTGTCAATTTCACCCCTTCAATCCTCGACAGACGTGCAATTACCCTTTCGGCGGCAGAGAGCCTGAAGCTGATCAGAATCCGGCACTCTTGGCCGAACTGCTGACCAGACTGGCTGACGTGTTCCTCCTTGAGAACTTTCATTACATCATTCATTGCGGCGTATGGAAATACCATTTCATGATGCTCCTGGACAGTGAGTGTGACCACTTCGGCATTTTTCAGTGCATCTGCTGCAGCGGTACGGTAGGCATTGATAAGGCCGCTCACTCCAAGCAGGGTGCCACCGAAATACCTGATGACAACAATTAGGATATTGGTGAGACCGGCCGAATTTATCTGGCCAAGGATGGGCTTGCCCGCAGTGCCTGAAGGCTCACCGTCATCATTGGCCCTCCATCTGGTCCTTTCGTGTCCGATCATCCAGGCATAGCAATGATGCCTGGCATCATGGTATTCTTTCTTCAGTTCCTCAAGAATTGTACGCACCTGCTCCTGGTCATCTGCCGGAAATGCAAGAGCGATAAACCGGCTTCCTTTGTCCTTGTATAATCCTTCGGACGGTGACTGGATGGTTTTATATGTATCGCTTTGCTGGTCCATTGCCATTGCAAATTAAATAAAACTGAACCGGAGGATTACCTTATAATCCAAAAAATAATACATTTGTTTATATACAAGAAGATATAATGAGTGTGCTGTTAGATGAAAAAGATCTGAGTAAGCTTATTGTGATCGGCGACCGGATCCTTATTAAACCGAAAACACCGCAATCAAAGACAAAAAGCGGGCTGTTGCTGCCTCCGGGTGTCAATGAGAACGAAAAAGTGCAGATCGGTTTTGTGGTCAAAGTGGGCCCCGGCTATCCTATACCGTCGATCACAGAGCAGGATGAACCCTGGAAGAACAAACCTGAGGAACCAAAATATGTTCCGCTTCAGCCAAAAGAAGGAGACCAGGCCGTCTATCTTCAGAACAGTGCAATTGAGATAGAATTCAACAAGGAAAAATATGTTATTGTGCCTCATTCCGCAATATTGATTTTATTGCGTGATGAAGGATTATTGCAATGAGTTATGGATAATGGATGCCTGAAAGGGAAGAAGGTACTTGTGGTTGAAGACGATTTTTCAAGCAGGCTGTACCTTAATAAGATCCTGGAAAAAACAGGGGCGGTGATCCTGAACGCAGTGAATGGGAAGGAAGCAGTTAAAATTGTTTCGGAAACTCCGGATCTCAATATTATTCTCATGGATATTCAGCTTCCCGTTATGGATGGGTACATGTCGGCAAAGCTGATAAGGGAAATTAGGAAAGATGCCGTCATAATTGCCCAGACTGCATATGGTTATCGCGGAGACAGGGAGAAAATGGCAAGCTCGTTTGATGATTACCTTATCAAACCAATTTATGCTAACGTTCTTATCGAAAAAATAATGCATGCTTTGAATCAAAGAGGAATAAAGCATGATTGATCATTCTCCGTATGCGGCAATGACGCTGAGCTCTTTTCTGAATCCATCTATTTCCTCTTTCCATCTTTGCTTCTCCTCCTTCAGGCTGCCTCTTCCCTGAAGCACTTCCCTCATTCCGGAATCTCCAGAGAGTATGTCAAAAGGCATCAGTTTGTATTCATATTCATATGGAGGCTCCTTGAAAACAAGTTTCCCAGGCGAGGTTTCCATTATGGCATCGAAAATTTCGAGTGCGGTTTCAACAGGTTTGTATTTATTTACGTCAGTAACATGTATCTGTATGCCATCGCAGTATTCTCCGGTGAATTTGTGAAATGCAGGAATGAATCCATGTATTCTGAATGCACATCCGCTGATTTTTCTTGAATCGAGATCTTTTTTCAGCTTATCGGCTTTGATAAAAGGTGCGCCGAAAAGCTCAAACGGGATCGTTGTTCCCCTTCCCTCGGAAAGATTAAGAGCTTCAATCAGCACTGTCCCCGGATAGACTATAGCCGATTTTTCCGTTGGCATGTTCGGCGAAGGCAAAACCCAGGGCAAACCCGTTTCGCTGAAAAGAGATGACCTGTGCCAGCCTTTCATCCAAATGATGTTGAGATCACAGGCTGGATAATATTTTTCTTTCAGCCAGAGAGCCATTTCACCCAGAGTCATCCTGTGACACAGCGGTATATTGGCCCCGCCGACGAAAGTGAAAAAATCATTCTTTAAAACAGGACCGTCAAAAGGGAGCTTTCCGACGGGGTTCGGACGGTCAAGTATCCATACCGGGATGTTTTTTTCAGAACATGCTTCGAGGCAAAGCTTCACAGTCCAGACGTAGGTGTAAAGCCTTGCACCCACATCCTGGAGATCTATTAGCAGGACATCAATCTTTTCGAGCATGATGTCATTTGGCTTCCTGCGTTCTCCATAAAGGCTGAAGAGCGGAACATTGTAAACAGGATGCAGCATGCTCTCCCATTCGATCATGTTATCCTGCGTCTGCCCGTACAATCCGTGCTGTGGTCCGAAAATTGCCGAGAGCCTGCAATCCGGCCTTCTGAAAAGGATTTCTGTGATATGGTTGAAATGACTGTCGATGCTCGGGGCATGACAAAGCACGCCAATACGTTTATTTTTCAATGACTTTGGAAAATCATTGAACAGAACTTCAAGACCGGATACTACCATACTGAGAGTTTTTTACAAAGATAATACCCGTTTGCTGATCTAAAACATGCTTCAGCCTGCGGGAATATGATTAATCTTTCATAAGTTTGAACCTTGTTTTTCAAATCTCGTTTAAAACATATTATGTTAAAATTCAGGTCAATAAAGTGGATAATTGCTGTTTTGCTGAATGTTCTGCTGATTTCATGCTCCAAAACAGGAAGCATTAAAATTATTGAGACAACTGATCTTCATGGAATGATACTCCCTTTCGATTTTATCGAAAATGAATCCAGCGATGCCTCTCTGGCAAATGTTTCATCGTATATACAAACGATAAGAAACAATCAGGAACAGGTGGTATTGCTCGATGATGGTGACAATCTTCAGGGACAGCCTGTTGTATATTACTATAATTTTATTGACACTGTTTCGGATCACATTCTCGCCGGGGTTTTCAATTATCTGAAATGTGATGCTGTGACTGCCGGCAATCATGACTTTGAGGCAGGTCATCCTGTTTATGACAGGATAAAGCAGCAATATGATTTCCCCTTACTGGCAGCTAATGCTGTTGATGTAAGGACAGGCGAGCCTTATTTCAAGCCTTACACAATTGTCAATAAAGGTAAATTTAAAATTGCCGTGTTTGGACTTGTAACTCCTTCAATCCCAGAATGGCTCCCACCGCGCCTTTATTCCGGTATAAAATTCGAAGGTATGGTCGAAACTGCCCGTAAATGGATGCCGGAAATACTTAAGCAGAAACCTGACCTGGTAGTGGGACTTTTTCATTCGGGATTTAACCGGGAAGAATTTGAAAGCAGGAAAGAACAGTTTCTGAAAGAAGACGGGTCAGCTGCTGTTGCGTACAACGTCCCCGGTTTCGACATAATTCTTAACGGGCATGACCATAAGCTCGCGAATGAAAAGATTGTTAATGCTGACGGTGATACAGTGTTGATGATGAATGCCGGAAGCAGGTGCAGGAACATTGCCGAAGCCAATGTTGTTTTCAGCAAAGGCCATAAAAAAGTGATCTCGGGTAAGCTGATTGAAGTCAGTGATCTTGAACCGGATAAGGAATACATTTCGCACTTTGAAAAACAGTCCAATACAGTTCATGAATATGTAGACAAGGTGATCGGGAACTCTGAATCGACGCTTTCTTCACGCAGTTCATACTTTGGCCCTTCAGCTTTTATAAGTATGGTGCACAAGGTGCAGCTGGAGATTTCCGGTGCTGATGTTTCTTTCACTGCGCCTCTTTCTTTCGATGTCAGAATCGAGGAAGGTCCTATAAAAGTATCCGACATGTTCAAGCTTTACAGGTATGAGAATATGCTCTACACGATGAGCCTTACAGGCAGCGAGATCAAAAAATACCTGGAATATTCCTATGGGGGCTGGATGAACACGATGAAAGGCCCTGCCGGTAACCTTTTAAAATTCAGGACTGGAAAAGACGGGAAGCCGGTTGTCAGGGACGGCAAGGCATGGCTTGATAACCAGCCTTATAACTTTGACTCTGCGGAAGGGATCGATTATGTTGTCGATGTCAGCAAGCCGGAAGGAGAAAGGATTACCATCAGCGGCCTCACCGGTGGAAAGCCTTTTGAAATGAATACAATGTACAAAGTGGCTGTGAATTCATATCGCGGAAGCGGAGGAGGCGGGCATCTCACCGAAGGAGTCGGCTTGTCGCAGAACGACCTGGCAAAAAGACTTATAACTTCAACTGATAAGGATCTGCGTTTTTACATACTGAAATACATTGAGTCACAGGGTAATATAAAGCCGCAATCACCAAAAAACTGGAAGATAGTTCCTGAAACCTGGGCCAAAGCTGCTGCACAGCGTGATTATGCTCTTCTATTCGGAGAAGATAAATAACCGTAATGGATAAAGAGTTGACACCATCAAGGCTTCCGCTGGTTGAAGAGTTTTACACTCTTCAGGGTGAAGGATTCCATGCGGGGAAAGCTGCATATTTCATAAGGATAGGAGGGTGCGATATTGGTTGCAGCTGGTGTGATTCGAGGTTCGCCTGGAGGTCAGATCTTCATCCTTTAACCGATGCGGACGTCATCATCGATCATTGCGTCAAGAGTGGCACGGATTCTGCTGTGATCACCGGCGGTGAACCCCTGATGTGGAATCTTGATTACCTTTGTGCAGGTTTGCAAATGAATAAGATAGGTACTTTCATTGAAACTTCAGGAGCTTACCCGATTAGCGGCACATGGAACTGGATTTGCCTGTCACCTAAGAAAAAGATGCCTCCCCTGGAGGACATCTGCATGAAAGCTGATGAACTGAAAGTGATTATTCAGGATACGGATGATTTTGAATGGGCGGAAGAATACAGGTATAAGGTAAATGAAAATTGCAGGTTGTTCCTGCAGCCGGAATGGAGCCGTTTCAACCAAATAACACCAAAAATTGTTGACTATATAAAAAACAATCCGGCATGGCGGATATCCCTTCAGATTCACAAGTATATGCATATACCTTGATGACCAGGCGTGTATTTTTCTTTGTATTTTTCTGGATTGCAGCATTCGGTCTGAATGCTCAGGTTGTACATACTTCATCTAACAAGGCAATGAAGATGTATAACCAGGGGAACGCCGAATATGAATTCATGAATTTTTCAGCTGCCGAAAAATCCTTCAGGGAAGCAATTGCTGCCGATAAAAGGTTCTATGAAGCCTACCTCATACTCGGAGATCTCCTCTCTAAGCAAAAAAGATACACCGAAGCGGCGGATGCGTACAGGTCCGCTGTGAGAATCGACTCTCTTTTTTACAAGCCTGTTTTTTACAGCCTTGCTTCAGCCGAGTTCTATTCGGGTGACTATTCCAGGGCACTGGTTCATTACAGGATATATCTTGCACAGCCGGGCATGTTGGAAAAAAACCGTAAATCAGCTTCAGATAATGTAAGAAATGCAGAATTTGCTGTAGTGGCATTGAAAAAACCGGTTCCTTTCAATCCTGTAAATGCCGGTTCAGGCATCAATACCGAAGATGACGAATACTGGCCTTCAATAACAGCCGACGGCGGCACCCTGATGTTCACAAGGCAGAATACAAAAACAGGAAAACCCGGTCCTTCACAGGAGGATTTTTATATCAGCACTTTCTTTGATAACCAGTGGCAAACTGCTGTTAATGCCGGATACCCATTGAATACAAGGTTGAATGAGGGCGCTCAATCGCTTTCATCTGACGGGCAGTATATGTATTTCACTGCCTGCGACCGGCAGGGTGGCATGGGATCTTGTGATATCTATTATTCTGCATTCTCCGATGGTAAATGGTCGCAGCCGGCAAATATTGGCATACCGGTTAACTCTTCAGCCTGGGAATCACAGCCCTCGGTCAGCGCTGATGGCAAAACACTGTTCTTTTGCAGCAACAGGCAGGGGGGATGCGGCGGAAAAGACATCTGGTATTCGCGGCTTCTTGATGATGGCAAATGGTCGAAACCCGTTAATCCCGGATTTACAATAAATACTTCGGGCGACGAGATGTCACCATTCATTCATTTTGACGGCAAAACACTTTACTTCTCTTCCGATGGCAGGACAGGAATGGGAGGATTTGACATTTTCAAAACTACATTGCGGGAAGACAGTACCTGGGAGGAGCCTCATAATCTTGGTTATCCCATCAACACCTATAATGACGAGACAGGCCTCATTATTGGTTCAGATGGAAGCAAAGCCTACTTTTCATCTTTGCGTGACACAAAAGCCGGAAAAGATATCTTTTATTTTGACGTCTATGAATCTGCCAGGCCAAATCCGGTCTCTTATCTCAAGGGAAAAGTGTATGACAGGGAAACCGGGAAGCTCCTGAAGGCTGATTATGAGCTTATTAATCTCTCGGACGGCCGTACTGCACTTAAAAACTCCACTGATGCTACAGGCAGTTTCCTGGTTTGCCTCCCTTCAGGATATAATTACGGGATCAATGTAAGCCGCCCGGGATATCTTTTCTATTCTGAAAGCTTCATGCTCGAAGGTCAGCACACCATTGCCGAACCATTTGTAAAGAAAATTACCCTGAGCCCGATCAGGGAAGGGGAGAAGATGCAGCTCTCAAATGTTTTCTATGAGGTCGATTCCTGGGAACTCAGAAAAGAATCAATCCTGGAGCTGAATAATCTTGCAAAGCTGCTTACGCTCAATAAAAACCTGGTAGTTGAAATTGGTGGCTTCACAGATTCCACAGGAAGTGACGAATACAACTTTGGACTCTCTGAAAAAAGAGCCCTGAGCGTTGTTGACTACCTGGTAAGCAAAGGGATCGAACCCGCACGGCTCAGGTATAAAGGTTATGGAAACTCGGCTCCCATCGGCGACAATGTTACGTCCGAGGGACGAAAGCTTAACAGGCGTACGGAGGTCAAAATTCTTAGTAATACAAAACCAGATCCTGTTGTTCCGGGTAGTAGTAAATCAACAAAACCGGTGAAATAACAGCCCTGCGGACCAGCTACTTTCCTGAGTACGGCTCGTAATCATCATCTCCGCCGGCATTAATTGACGTGCCGGTGAAGCCCGGTCCCGAACCGGTGTCTTGCTTGTTCCTTGAAGCATATTTGCGGTAAAGGCTGAATCCTGCTGCTGCAATGCAGGCAACCAGTATAATGATGTCTTTCGTTTCCATCGCTGGCAAATTCCGTTTAGTAAGCTCAAAGGTAATTATTTAACTAAAACCTCGAGTATTATAAAATATTTCAATTATTTTCGTACTCTGAAATTTCTTAAGGTTTTATGTGTGTAATGCACCCATAAAATGCTGACACTAATAGGATTGATTATGATAAATATAAATCCGGAAGACTCTGTTCGCGATGAACAATCCTCGGCAAATGAAAATGCCATAGGAACTCAGGGAGCCACACACGAGGAAAAAGCTGGAAAAGCCGAATTTCCTGAAGCCGAATTGCCTGAAGAACCAATGCTGGTTGAAGAATCTGTTCCTCCGGTTACTGAAATTGAAGAAACCAAAGATACAGCTGAATTGCCGGAAGAGAATGCTGCTGCTGAAGGTGAAGAATTGCCGGAGAATGCTGGTGCTGAAGTCGAAGAATTGCCCATTGAAGAACATGATCTTGATGAAATTGAACTTCCCCCGGTAGACTATTCAGGTTATTCAAAACACGAGCTTGTAGAAACACTTGATCTCATAATAAACAACAGACCTCCTGCGGAGATAAAAGATGATGTCGAGCGCATCCGCCTCCTGTTCTATAAAAAACTGAAGCAGGAAACAGATGAAAGGAAAAACAAATTCCTTGCTGAAGGAGGAAAAATAGAAGAATACAAGCCTTTTAACGATCCTGATGAACCAAAAGTCAGGCACCTTCTGGAGAGATATAAGGAAAAGAAAACAGACTATATAAAAGTTCAGGAAGCAGAGAAATACGAAAACCTGAAAAAGAAATACGAGATCATTGATAAAATCAAGGATCTGGTAAACAGGGAGGAATCGATAAACAAAACCTTCCACGAATTCAGGGAATTACAGAACGATTGGCACTCTGCAGGTGTCGTACCGCAGTCATCCCTGAAAGACCTGTGGGAAAATTACCATCATGCCATCGAGATCTTTTACGATTACATCAAAATAAACAAGGAGCTGAGGGATCTTGATCTTAAGAAGAACCTTGAAGCTAAAGTGAGTCTTTGCGAGAGGGCGGAGGAACTGCTTCTCGAGCCTAATCCCGTCAATGCCTTCAGGGCTTTGCAGGATTACCACAACCGCTGGCGGGAGATCGGTCCGGTTCCCCAGGAATCCAAAAATGAGATATGGGAGAGGTTCAAGGAAGCCACTGCCCAGATCAACAAAAGACATCACGAGTATTTTGAAAAGCAGAAAGATGATCAGCGCAAAAACCTTGAAGCCAAAATTGCTTTGTGCGAGGAAGTTGAAGCAATCAATCTGCAGGAAATAAAGAACTTCAAGGAATTTGATGAGAAGGCCGCCAGGATTGTCGAGCTTCAGAAAATCTGGAGAACGATCGGCTTCGCTCCAAAAAAACAGAACAATAAAATCTATCAGCGGTTCAGGGAAGCTTGCGATGCCTTCTTTGAAAAGAAAAGGGGATTTTACGCCGATAACAAGGAGATACAGGTTACAAATCTTCAGCTCAAAACGGAGCTCTGCCTACAGGCTGAGGCCCTCCAGGACAGTACCGACTGGAAGGCTGCATCAGATGCGCTGATCAAATTGCAGAAAGAGTGGAAGGAGATAGGTCCTGTGCCCCGGAAGCAATCAGAGAAGATCTGGAAAAGATTCAGGAAAGCCTGCGATCATTTCTTTAACAGGAAAGCTGAATTTTTTGCACAGCTCGACACATCTTATGAGGATAATCTCAAAGCCAAGCTTGATATAATAAAGGAACTTGAGGAATTCGATGCGGGGAGTGATGTCCAGCTTGCATTCGAGAGGCTGAAGGATATCCAGCGCAGATGGACGGATATAGGATTTGTTCCTTTCAATATGAAGGATGAGATCACAAACAGGTACAGGAATGCCCTTAACAGGGAATTCGATAAACTTAAGATAGGTGATGAGGACAAAAGCATACTGAAGTATAAGACAAAGCTCGACAACCTTAAGGCAAATCCGAAAGCTTCAAGGAAGGTCCGGAACGAGAGAGACAAGTTCTTTACAAGGATCAAGCAGCTCGAGAGTGATATCGTCCTGTGGGAAAACAATATCGGCTTCTTCGCCAAATCTAAAAATGCTGATACAATGATCAGGGAAGTCGAGGAAAAAATCGACAGCGCCCGCAAGCTTATAAAAACCCTCGAGGAGAAGGTGAAGATGATAGATCAATCCGGCCTCGACGAATAGTAAATTATGGCATTCATTAAAATTCATCTGTTTTGGCTGAAGTAAAATTTGTATTTGTAACAGGAGGAGTCGCTTCTTCACTGGGGAAAGGCATAATTTCTGCTTCACTGGCAAAACTTCTCCAGTCAAGAGGATACTCTGTCACGATCCAGAAGCTCGATCCATATATAAATGTAGATCCGGGAACTTTGAATCCCTATGAGCACGGGGAATGCTATGTAACACTCGATGGCGCCGAAACGGACCTTGATCTTGGCCATTACGAACGTTTCC
This sequence comes from Bacteroidales bacterium, assembly GCA_035299385.1. GTDB lineage: Bacteria > Bacteroidota > Bacteroidia > Bacteroidales > VadinHA17 > LD21. The sequence goes on from DATGWQ010000040.1 coordinate 29,014, forward strand.
TGAATGTTCCCACAAGCCAGGCAAATAACGTGACTACAGGCAGGATTTACCAGTCTGTCATAAACAAGGAAAGAAAGGGCGATTATCTTGGCAAGACCGTCCAGGTGATCCCGCATATAACTGATGAGATAAAACGCAGGATAAAGCTTGTCAGCTCCGGCAATAAATTTGATATTGTAATCACTGAAATAGGCGGAACCGTCGGCGACATTGAATCATTGCCGTATATCGAATCTGTCAGGCAGCTGAAATGGGAAATGGGAACACACAATGTGCTTGTAATTCACCTAACGCTGGTTCCATATCTTTCATCGACCGGTGAATCAAAGACAAAACCCACGCAGCATTCAGTGAAAGACCTTCTCGAAACAGGGATACAGCCTGATGTACTGGTTCTTCGTACCGAAAGGCATTTGAATTCTGATGTCAGGCGAAAAGTAGCCCTGTTCTGCAACGTTGAAGAATCTGCAGTAATCGAGTCGGTTGATGTCTCCACCATCTACGAGGTGCCCATCAAAATGCTTGACCAGGGTCTCGACAAGACTGTTCTAAGAAAACTTAAGCTTCCGGTAAACACTGATCCGCCCCTTACTGACTGGCGACAGTTTCTTTCAAGGCTCAGAAGCCCGAAACACAATGTTAAAATAGGTTTGGTGGGCAAATATGTTGAGCTCCCTGATGCCTATAAATCAATAGCGGAATCTTTTATTCACGGCGGGGCAATGAATGAATGCCGGGTGGATGTTCAGTATATTCATTCCGAAGAAATCGAAAATAACAATGTTGAGGAACGCCTGAAAGGTCTCGATGGTATACTCGTTGCACCGGGTTTCGGTTCAAGAGGCATTGAAGGAAAAGTGCTGACAGCTGAGTTCGCGAGGAAAAACAACATTCCTTTCCTTGGTATTTGCCTTGGAATGCAGTGTGCAGTCATTGAATTCGCCCGGAACGTTCTGAATCTTGAGGGGGCTGATTCAACTGAATTCAATCATAAAACGAAATATCCTGTCATTGACCTCATGGAAGAGCAGAAAAGCATTATTGACAAAGGAGGTACGATGAGACTCGGAGGGTATAAATGTGTGCTCATCAAGAATACGAAAAGCTTTGAGGCATATCATAAAACCGAAATAACAGAAAGGCACAGGCACAGGTATGAATTCAACAATAAATATATTGATGATTTCAGGGAGCACGGGATGATAGCAGTAGGGGTAAATCCCGATTCAGACCTGGTTGAAATAATCGAAATACCATCTCATAAATGGTTTGTCGGTGTGCAGTTCCATCCCGAGTACAGCAGCACGGTTCTTAACCCTCATCCCCTTTTTGTAAGTTTCATCAAAGCCTGCATAGGCTGATCATGCAGAAATCACTAATAAATCATTATTTAATAAAATCCTTGTTATCAGGGAATTGTAAAAAATTAAAGAGTAATAATGGATAAAAATACAATAACCGGGCTCATTCTGATCTTTGCAATTTTCATTGGTTTCAGCCTTTTTAACAGTCATCGTCTGAAAAAAACATACGACAAAGTTGTGACCAACGCTGAAGCCCAGTTCAACAGAGGTGAGCTCGACAGCGCCAGAACATCATATTATGAAGCTCTGAGGCTTCATCCCAACACGCCTGAAGTAATTGCAAAACTGAATGAAATCAACAAAAAGCTTGGTGTTGCAACAGACACAGCTTCTTCTGTTGCCGACACATCACTAATTCAGAATACTGTGGCAAACATGCAGGAGGCAATAGTTCCTGACCAGGCAGGAATATTCTCAGGCGCGCTTGCAGGCGAAGAGGGTTTCATAACCCTTGAAAACAGCAAGGTTGAGCTTAAAATTGCTTTAAAAGGCGGAAAGGTCTATTCAGCGAGGCTGAAGGATTTCAAAACCTGGGATGGCAGGCCCCTTATGCTGTTTTCAGGTGATTCGACAATATTCGGCTTTAATTTCTTCACAGCGGATAATAAGGCAGTGCAGACGAACAACCTGTATTTCACACCCGTTTCGCAGGAAAAATCTTTTATCGCAAGCACATCACCCCAGACAGTTACACTCCGGCTGAACGTTGCAGAAGGAAAGTATATTGAATATAATTACACTCTCCAGCCTGATAAATACAGTGTCGATTTCAATGCTCTTTTCAATTCCCTGGGTGACGTCATTGCTGCAAACCAGAATAGCATTACACTCGACTGGAAGATGTACGTGCCCCAACAGGAGAAAGGCAGGCAGAACGAAGAGTATTATTCTACTATCAAGTACAAGTATCTGCAGGATGATGTTGAATGGATAAGGTACAGGCAAAGCAAGCCGGTAGAGGAAGCTGATCTTGCAACGAAATTAAACTGGATTGCATTTCAGGATCAGTTCTTCTCTTCAGTTGTCATAAGCAAGGATTACTTTATAAACGGCACGATAACGTCGACCAAAATGCCGCCTGATGATCCAAAGTATATAAGGCATTATTCCACTGAACTTGGCGTTCCTTTCAATGCAGCTTCACTGGATACGGTCAGTTTAAAACTTTATTTCGGGCCAAATCATATATCCACACTCAAGAAAGAAGGTTATAATCTGGACGAGCTTGTCCCGCTCGGAAAGAATATTATAAAATGGATAAACAGGTACGTCATAATCCCTGTATTTAACTGGCTTGAAAAGTTTATCGGCAGCTATGGAATTATTATCCTCATACTGACGATAATCATCAAAATCATACTTTTCCCGCTTACGTTCAAGTCATATCAGTCCATGGCTAAAATGGGAGTGCTGAAACCCAAGGTCGATGAGCTCGGCAAAAAATTCCCGAAGAAGGAAGATGCCATGAAGAAGCAGCAGGCTGTAATGGACCTTTATAAAAGGGCCGGCGTGAATCCCATGGGCGGGTGTCTTCCGACACTGCTCCAAATGCCTATTCTTTTTGCAATGTTCAGGTTCTTCCCCGTATCTATTGAACTTAGGCAGGAATCATTCCTGTGGGCAACGGATCTTTCCACTTATGACTCCATTCTGAATCTTCCATTTACAATTCCATGGTACGGCAACCATGTGAGCCTTTTCACACTTTTGATGACTGCATCCACAATCCTTACAGCAAAAATGTCGGGAAGCAATGTTACAAGCGATCAGCCCGGGATGAAGCTCATGACCTACATGATGCCTGTCATGTTCATGTTCCTGCTGAATAACTTCTCGGCCGGACTTACATATTATTATTTCCTCGCAAACGTCCTTACATATCTTCAGAATGTAATATCAAAAAGATTCATAAATGCTGATGCAGTCCTTGCAACTCTTGAAGAGAACAGGAAGAAGCCTTTGAAAAAGTCGAAATGGCAACAAAGGCTTGAAGCCGCAGCAAAGCAGAGAGGGATCAACCCCCCGAAAAGGTAATGTTCAGATGAATATTAATGAAGATGAAGGCATTGCATACGCGATGCCTTCTTTTTTTATTCCTGAAAATATTGTGTAACTTTTCTTAATAAATGTTAAATAATTTAATTTAACTTACCGTATTCGAAAATTCTGCTAAATTTATTTTTTCAATAGCGAGGGAACAATGACCAAAAAGTTTAAAAATAAAGATTTAGCTGCAAAGTTAGGTGTGTCAAGTACGTTGGTTTCACTGGTACTTAATAATAAAGCTGATCAGCAGGGGATTAAAAAAGATACCCAGGAAAAAGTACTTGCGATGGCAAAGCAGATGGGGTACTTTGACCAGCTGGCTGATAGGAATGAGACTTCCCCAGCTGAAGACAAACCTGGTGTCCTTGGCATGATTGTCCCTTCGATAAATGATCCGTTCGTTGTTCAGATTACACCTTTTCTCCAGAAAGCTTTCTCCAGCATCGGCGTCGGTTTTTCAATTGTCACAAAGGATCCTGACGACCAGCGTTACGACAGGATGATAAACGCATTTAAGAAATTCTACAGCGGCCTCATCCTGCTGGGAAATGCTGCAGACGAAAATACCATACGAACTCTACGGACGTCTGATTACCCGTTTGTGCTCCTTGAGAAATCTGTCAAAACACAGAGGCTTAACACAATCAATACTGATCTTGGCGCAGGCGCCGGGCTTGTTGTCAATCATCTTGAAAGGCTGGGGTATAGAAATATTATCATCATTGCTGACCGGAAATCTTATCGCGAAGACAGGACAGCCATCCAGTCGCTTACCGATGCACTGAGCCTTAAACCCGATATCAACAAACCCGTGGTTGTGGAACTTGATAAACCGACAGATGACAGTATCGATGCCGTTTATTTTGAAAAATTCATGCGTCCGCCACACAGGGCTGACATAATGATCATAATGAATGCCCACCTTGTTTATCCGGTTATGTCGATGCTTAAGAAAAAGAACCTCAGAGTCCCGCAGGACATCGCCGTGATTTCCATGGAAGAGGGTACCGGATTCGACCTCCTGTTCTCACCCGTTACATGCCTGAGAAAACCTCTTTCGGGAATGTCGATCAAGGTGGCTAACATGATCTGGTCCGAGGTCAGGAATTCTGGGAAGGGTAAATTCAAACGCCAGGTAAATATTTCTCCGGAACTGGTCATAAGAAACTCGTGCGGAAATATTTAATCCGCAAAAATCAATGCCGGATATTTTCAGAAAATGCCTCCGGATCTTAATTCTTACGGTACTTTGTTATTCATGTACCGGGAATCATCTTATTTCTGATAAGGAATACAGGGATAAAATTAACAGTAAGTTCCGGGAAAGGGAATTACTCGCTTCCCGCAGAAGCAAGCAGCTGTTCAGCGTTTTTCAGCAAAATCTTTCCCGGAAAGAAAAGGAGGCGCTGAAGTTCCTTTATGCCTTCATGCCGTTGAGTGATTTAGCCGATTATTCAGGCGATTTTTTCCTTGCAAATGCCAAACTTGCTCTGAAGGCTGTCGATGATGTACCATGGGGGAAGGAGATCCCTGAAGATATCTTTTTACATTATATTCTGTCTTGCCGGGTAAATAACGAGAATCTCGATTCTTTCAGGATCGTTTGCTATGATGATATTCATCGGCTCATAAGCGGCAAAAACATGAAGGATGCCGCTCTTGAGATCAATTACTGGTGCCAGCAGAAAGTAAATTACCAGCCTGCAGACATCCGGACATCATCACCACTCAAAACTATGCTTTCTGCGCGGGGCAGGTGCGGGGAGGAATCTACTTTCACTGTCGCAGCCCTCAGAACTGCAGGCATTCCCGCACGACAGGTATACACACCCAGGTGGGCTCATGTGGATGACAATCATGCCTGGGTTGAAATCTGGATTGACGGTGAATGGCACTACATAGGTGCATGTGAACCTGAGCCGATACTGGACAGGGGCTGGTTCACTGAGCCGGCACGGAGGGCCATGCTGGTTCATACTAAATCGTTTGGTGCAGCTTACGGGAATGAAAATGCGATCAATAAGTTTCCAAATTATACGGAAGTAAACAATCTTTCCAGGTACGCGGCAACAAAAAGGATATTCACGAGGGTCCTCCGCGATGACGGATCACCTGTGAGCGGCGCATCGGTTGATTATTGCCTTTATAATTATGCTGAATTTTATCCGCTGACATCCGTTGCCACCGACTCCTGCGGGATAAGCTCATTTGAAACCGGATCAGGTGACCTGCTGATCTGGGCGAGCAAAAATGAAAAATTTGCCTGGAAAAAGATCAGTGTGGCAGAAGAAGATACTATTGTTCTGAAATTGCACTCCGCAACACAAAGAGATACAAGTATTGATCTCGACCTGGATATTCCGCCTGTACTGCCACCGCTGCAGGGACCATCGGAGGAGCTGATCCGGAGAAATTCCGAAAGGGTTAAACTGGCAAACAGCACCAGGCTTGATTATATAGATTCATGGATAAAGCCCGGGGAAATTACTGAAGTCGCACTGAAGAAGAATATTGATACTACCACGGCCAGGGAGATCTTTTCGAGAGCCATGGGAAATTTTGCCGGGATCAGAAAATTTCTCCTGTCCGTTCCTGACTCTGTTGTGAGTTATGCAGTGGATCTGCTGCAAGTGCTGCCCGACAAGGATCTGAGGGATGCGGAAGCAGCGGTTCTGAATGATCATCTTGTTACATGCCTCGGAAATAAAGCGAGGAATGACAACCATGATTTGTTTCTTAAGTACGTGCTGAACCCCAGGATAGCCAATGAGATGCTTGTCGCATGGCGCAGCTTTTTGCTGAATTCCCTTCCTGAATATGTCAGGGAAAATGCACCGGGTGACCCGATGATCATAAGGAACTGGCTTAATGACAGTATCCTAATAGCAGGGGATGAGAATTATTACGGGACTCCGTTGACTCCTTCGGGAGTATATCGGCTAAGGGTTTCTGACGTTGATTCCAGGGCTATCCTTTTCGTCGCAATATGCCGTTCCCTGGGCATTCCCGCGCGGCTCGGCCCTGGTCACAATATTCCGCAATATTATGCAGGTGACAGGTGGAATGATGTTTTCTTTGCTGACCAGCAAGATCAGGTCGCAATATCCGGTTTTTTGAAGATCACTACCCAGGACAAAGATCCTGTACCGGAATATTCGACTCATTTCACCATTTCCCGGTTTGAGAAGGGGAGATATGCTGCACTCGATTATGAGTTTGCCAGGAAAGCAACAGAATTTACTGAAGAAATCAAATTGCCTGCAGGAAGTTATATGATAACTACAGGAAACAGGCTTGTCGATGGCAGGATACTTGCCAGTATCTCCTTTTTCACGCTAAGGGGAGGCGAGCACAGGACTGTCGAAGTCAATCTCAGGAAAGACAACCGGTCACTGACTCCGTTTGGCAAACTTGATCTCAGCGGTATTGCTCAGCTGTTTCCCGGAAAAAGCCTTGACATGAGCAAGGGAATGATGTTGTTCTGGACAGAGCAGGGGAATGAACCAACCAGGCATATCTTTACAGACCTGGCTCTGGTAAAAAAGGAGATCGACAAATGGGGTGGCACCGCTTTATTCCTTGAAACTTCCTCTGATTCATTATCTCCTTCAGACAGCCGGAATGATCTCCCCGCAAATTCCATTTTCGCAAGGGATAAGGAAATGCAGGCATTCAGGAGTTCCGTCAAGCCTTTTAAACCGATTCCTTCAACCCTTCCTGTTGTAATGTATGTCAATAAGGAAGGATATATACTTTTTTCATCCTCCGGCTATACGATAGGTATCGGTCATCAGCTGCTGAAGAGCATCAAATGATTTAACATTTATCAACTGCGATGTTGCCAAATGTTAATATCTGGTGCAGTAAGTTAAACGGCATCAATCAAAATACTTCTATCTTTGTAATGTTTTAGTGGTGTTGCGCCATTGGCGTGATGAAAAGGGAATGCGGTGAGATCCCGCAACAGTACCCGCTGCTGTAATGCCCTGTCGTTCAAAACGATGATGGTTTGTGAAATACCTGCCACTGTTCCTCCCAAAGGGATGGGAAGGCTTCACAAACCGGGATAAGTCAGAAGACCTGCCAATAAAACCATCATTTCAGGCTTTCGGGAGATAAAGCGTGGTTTTTACCTGATCATCTTTAAATCCCGTAATAATTGTGAACAGATCTTTTGAGACGTTTTCTATTGTATATTATCCTTCTTTTGCCCCTGCATTCTGCGGCGCAATATTCACTTAGCAGCGATACCATTGAAATACCCGGCGTTGTGATCCGCAGTATCGCTCCCGAAAATATACCGTCAGCATATAAGATAACGAAGACAGATTCATCACTGCTGAAAAGCTATGAATATGGATCTGTAGCCGATGTGATAGCTGTTTCATCTCCGCTCTTTATTAAGACATACGGGACCGGGGGAGCAGCAACACCGTCATTCAGAGGTACCGGGGCATCAAACACGCTTGTCACCTGGAATGGAATAAGGATCGATCACCCAATGCTCGGGCAAACTGACTTGTCGCTGCTCCCTGCAGGCTTCACTGATGAGCTGAATATATATTATGGCGGCGCAGCAATGCCGTTGTACAGCGGCGCCCCCGGGGGACTTATCTCAATTGAAACAAAACCGGTCTGGGATAAAATCACTTCAGTAACAGTGATCCCTGGAGCCGGAAGCTTCGGAAAATATTCAGCTTCAGCAATTGCCAGGACAGGCTCATCGAAATTCCATTCATCTACAAAAGCTTTTTACCAGAGAGCTGAGAATGATTTTCCTTACATCAATACTGTGTCAGGTCCTGAACCGGTGAGGGAAATTCGCAAAAACAGCCAGACGAGGCAGGAGGGTATGATACAGGAAGTATACTACAGGGGATTGTCAGGGGTACTCTCGGCCCATTTCTGGTATCAGAATGCAGAAAGAAGCCTTCCATCCCCTGTTATTGCCCAGACCCCGGGACAAGCGGAAAGGCAGAATGATGAATCCGCCAGGGCACTTCTGAATTATGATCTCGCAATAAAGAAAAGCAGGCTTTCCGTCACAGGCGCATGGGTGATGAACACGCTCGATTATTATAACAAGCTCGCATCGATTGATTCCAGGAACAAATCCGACATGTTTATTCTAAAGGCGGATATGAACCGGCCTCTGGGTGAAAAATTAAAATTTGGCATTGGCCTAAACGAAGAGCTGACATATGTAAGATCAAATAACTACGGAACCAATGCCAAAAGGAATTCTGCGGACTTTACAGCTATCATCAGTGACAACGGGACATCACGCCTCGGAGGGAACCTTCTCTTCAGGGAAATACTTCATAACGGCAAACCTTTGATACCTGATTTCTCGACCGGTATAAAGTATAAAATCACAGACTCGAAAGATTATGCCGTAAGTGCAAATTTCTCCCGTACCTCGAGGATTCCTACTATGAATGACATGTTCTGGACTCCCGGCGGGAACAGGGATCTCCGGAATGAAAATGCACTTGTTTATGAAATCAATTACAGGATGAAAGAAAAAATAGGTTCATCTCTTTCACTGGATTATTCTCTTTCTTTATACAGGAACTCCATTAATGATATGATACAATGGCGGCCGGGCGAGTTCTCTTACTGGTCCGCGGTAAATATCAGCAGCGTACGGACCGAAGGTATTGAAACTTCATTTTCAGCATCTTACCGGAGAAGCAAATTCGTCACATCCTTTAACGCAGGTTATGCCTTCACAAACGCACGCGATGAATCATCCGAAGGGCAAAGCATGCAGCTCATGTATGTCCCGCAGCATTTGGCAAATGCATCTGTCAATGTTTCTTATGGAAGATTTCACTCAGCCTGGAATATTATAGTTAACGGAAAGAGGTTTATTACCGCCGACAATTCACGCTTTCTGCCACCATATTCAGTGAACAGGCTTTCCTCGGGATTCAGGCTTGAACCCTCATGGGGTATGATGGATCTCGGCTTCGATATTGACAATATTTTTGATACAGAATACGAGACTGTTGCTTACTACCCACTGCCGGGCAGGTCATATTTTTTTAAAGTAATTTTTCAGTTAAAATATACCAAATGAAGAACATTATTTACATCTCTCTCTGCACATTGCTGGTTTCATGCCTTAAGATAGACGACCTTCCGCCTGCCAGTTATTACATGGGAGGGGGCGCACTGATCGTCAACGAGGGCAATTTCAATTCCGGTAACGGGTCACTTTCATTTTATTCATATGATTCGACAAAGCTGTTCAATGACGTTTTTGCCACAGCCAACAGCAGACCTCTCGGTGATGTTCCCAACTCTGTGATGTGCTATTCTTCATATGCCTACATACCAGTGAATAACTCCGGTAAAATTGAAGTTATCAGCAAGCGCACTTTTAAATCTGTGGGGACAATAACAGGCCTGATTTCACCCAGGAATATGGCAGCAGTTAGTGAGGGCAAAGCATATGTCACGAGTATGTACTCAGACTCGGTTACCATTGTCGATCTTACAAGGAACAAAATATCAGGATACATTAATATTCACAAATCATCAGAGGCAATTGTAGTTATAGGGAATAAGGTTTATATATCAAGCTGGCTCGGGGGCAACAAGATAATGGTGATAAATTCAGCAACGAATGATGTTGTAGATTCCATTTCCGTGGGGCATGAACCCGAGAGTATGGTAATAGACAGGGGGTACCGGCTGTGGGTCCTTTGTACCGGAGGATGGCAGAAAGTATATCCTCCCGAGCTTTACTCCATCGATGCCGTCACCGACAAGGTATACAAAAAGCTGGTTTTCAGCACGGAGGCCTCACCTTCATGCCTCAGAATTGATGGGACAGGCCAGACACTGTATTATATTGACAAGGGAGTAAGACAGATGGATATTGGTTCGCCCGCCCTTCCCGGAACAGCTCTTATCCCCGAAACAGGAACATTTTACAAGATCGGAATAAACCCTGCAAACAGCGATATTTTCATAAGTAATGCGGGTGATTATGTGAAGAATGGAGAAGTGCTGGTTTACAAAAATGACGGTACACTGGTTTCAAAACAACCTGCAGGAGTAATCCCGGGCGCTATAGATTTCAATATTGTCATGAATTCTTTATGAGAATTTCAGATGACCGGTCGATTTCTGTTTTCTTTTCATTTTTCCTGGTGATAGCAGTAATCCAAAGCTGCCGCAATTCACCGAATGAAACAAGGAAAAGTTCAGCTGGAAATGAGGTTCTGAGTGCTGAACGGCTTTCGATTGAAAGGTTTGACGGTTACACCCGGGTAACAGTATTCAATCCATGGCAGGGACAGCAGAATATCGCAATGGAATATTATCTGGTCAGATCCGGTGCAGCTATACCTGAAGGCATCGATTCAGCAAATGTGATTTTTGTTCCCGTGCATAAAATGGTCTGCATGTCGGTGACCCATTCTGCAATGATCGAGGCGCTCGGTTGCGGGGACTGCATCATCGGGCAATCCGGTATAAATCTGGTGTGGTCGCCTTCATTAAAGCTGAAAATTCAGGAGAGAAAGATCCCTGAAGTGGGTTATGATTCAGGCATAAATACTGAGCTCATTATGAAATTGTCTCCCGATGTTTTGATAATGTATGGTATCGGGAACGAATCAGCAGGATATGTCAATAAATTGAAGGATGCAGGAGTGAAGCTTGTCTATGATGCTGATTATCTTGAGAACACACCTCTCGGGAAAGCTGAGTGGATAAGGCTGTTTGGAGCGCTTTTATGCAGGGATGAAGCTGCTGACAGTATTTACACATCCGAAGCTGAACTTTACAATCATAAGGCGGAAATCATCAGGAATGAAACCGGTACGCGCCCTGAAGTCCTTCTCGGGTTTCCTTATAAGGGAACCTGGTATATCTCCCCCGGTAACTCATATATCAGCAGGCTTATCTCCGATGCTGGAGGCAGCTACCTGTGGGAGGATACGCGGTCTGAACGGTCAATGCCCTATGGGATAGAAAATGTATTCACCCGGGCAATAAAGGCAGATTTCTGGCTTAATCCCGGCATCGCGGAATCGAAACGTGATATTGCCGCAGTTGACAGCAGGCTGGCAGACCTGCCATGCTATGCCGGTGATAATATTTATAACAATATCAAGCGTCTGAACTCTTCCGGTGGAAATGATTACTGGGAGAACGGTGCGGTTCACCCTTCAATGTTGCTTCAGGATATATCTGAAATTCTCCATCCCGGACTTTCACCCGATTCCTCACTTGTATTTTACAAAAAGCTGAAGTAATGAGGCAGTCTTCAATATATGACCTCAGCCGGGAGCTCAGGAAAAGGCGCACCCTGTTCATCTGCCTGGCCCTTTCAGTTATCCTTCTTTTTTTCCTCGATGTTTTCCTTGGCTCCGTCAGCATTTCGCCGTCGGATGTATTAAATGCCCTTGTTAAGCCGTCAGGTGCAGAAAACGACATCATTATTTTAAAATTCAGGTTGCCGAAAGCTGCTACAGCGCTGCTGGTAGGAATCGCACTATCGCTCAGTGGATTGCAGATGCAAACAGTCTTCCGCAACCCGATGGCCGGACCTGACGTGCTGGGAATAAGTTCCGGGGCAGGGCTGGGTGTGGCAATTGTAATACTTGGTTTCGGGCCTTATTTCACGGCGGGTTCAATAAGCATGGTTGGAAACTGGGTCCTTGCAATGGCAGCATGGACAGGAGCAGGCTCAGTCCTGCTGCTGATGATGATCATTTCCGCCAGGGTGAGGGATATAATGGCCATACTTATTATTGGTATTATGCTATCAGGCGGGATGTCTGCACTTGTCACCGTTATGCAGTACTTCAGCAGCGAGACGATGCTGAAAGCCTGGGTGATCTGGACGATGGGGAGCCTGGGAAACCTTGGGTCGGGCCAGCTGGTGGTTTTGTCGGTAACTGTTTGCGCAGGAACTGCAATCAGTTTTTTTTCGATGAAGATGATGAATGCACTCCTGCTTGGTGAAAGTTATGCATCGAGCCTGGGCGTCAACGTGAAGCTTGCGAGATTGCTCATCTTTGCATGCACAAGCATTCTTGCCGGGAGCGTTACTGCTTTCTGCGGACCGATCGGCTTTTTAGGAATTGCCGTTCCGCATATTGCAAGAATGATCTTCAGAACGTCGGATCACAGGGTGCTCATTCCGGGCACCATACTTGCCGGAGGCTCCATAATGCTGCTTAGCGACATTATTTCACAGCTTCCCGGTTCCGAAAACGTTCTTCCCGTGAATGCCGTGACTTCATTTATCGGCATACCGGTGGTAATATGGGTGATATTCAGGAACAGGAGGTATTCTGAAGTATTCAGATGAAGGACAGTGGAAAAATAATATCCCTTAATTCACTTGAGATCGGCTATGGCAGCGGATCCGGGAAGAACATTCTCCTTCCGCCCCTGACAGCTGGTGCTTCAAAGGGAGAACTGGTAGCCATTATAGGAAGAAACGGGATCGGTAAAAGCACTCTTTTACGGACAATGGCAGGAATACAGGAGCAAAGGGGAGGAGCTGTGATCTGCATGGATAAAAACATATCTGATTATTCACCGAAAGACTTGTCCCTGATATCCGGTTTCATTTCGACCGAACCTGTAAGGGTGAGCAGCATGAGAGTTTATGACCTTGTTTCAATGGGAAGGTATCCTCATACCAGCTTGCTTGGGAGTATGTCTCCGGGTGATCACGATGCGGTTGGTGCAGCACTGGATATGGCATCAATAAGATATTGTTCGGGCAAGTTCGTCGCCGAACTCTCAGACGGCGAGAGACAGAAAGCAGGCATCGCCCGCCTTCTCGCACAAGATACCGGTATCATGCTGATGGATGAACCTACTGCATTCCTTGATATAAGAAGTAAATTCGAGGTGTTTCATCTTATGTACAGGCTGTGCCATGAACAGGGCAAGACCATTGTATACACAAGTCACGACCTGAATATGGCGTCAAGGTATTCTGACAAGATATGGCTCCTTCTTGACACAGGCCTTGTACAGGGTTCCCCGGAAGACCTGATGATAAACGGTGATTTTGAATATCTTTTTGAGTCTTCATCGGTGGTATTCAATTCGGGCGATGGAACATGGACATTCATGGAGGAAACAAAAGGAAATGTTCATGTTGATGGTTCGGGAAAGCTGCAGCACTGGACAGGTGAAGCCCTTAAAAGAGCAGGGTTTTCGCTTTCAGATGAGATGACTGGTATTAATATCGAAATTAAACCAGGACCGGTATGGGTTCTTTATACAGGCGAAAAAATTTCAGAACACCTGACAATTTATGATCTTGTAATGGAACTGGGAAAGGTATGATCTCAGAAGCCTAAGAGCTCTAGGCACTTTAGGCACTCTAGTCACTTCCTATAATACTTCCTGTAATTATTTATGAAATTATCGATATCCTCGACCGAGAGCTTCTTTGCAATAATTTTCTTGTTCTTATCGAGGATGTACACCATCGGAGTGGACTGCACATTGTAGAATGCATCAAAATGTGAGCTTCTTTTCGGATCCCAGCCGTTTATCCATTGAAGATGGTTTTCCTCGATATATTTTGTCCATTTGTCTTTTTCATCGGTTGTGCAAACCGCGAAAACTTCCACGGTATAATCATGAGGTTTTTCGTACCAGGCCTTAAGCTTGGGAGTGGCTTCCTGGCAATGGCCGCATGTTGGTTCCCAGAAATAAAGGACAGTGAATTCCCTGTCGACATCATCAAGTGACACGTAAATTCCCTTGTATGAATCCATTATCAGGTTCTGAGCCCTTTTCCCGATAAGATTCGGGCGGATCAGGTCGATCTGCCTCCTGAGGTCATCTTTGAATTCTTTTGTCACCCAGTCAGCTTTCGGAGTAAGGTAGATTTCATCTGCAAGCTTCACCATTACAGCATCATGTCCCATGATCTCACTCTCGCGGAAATGGTTGAACAGGTATACCGCCGTGTACTGGTATATCTTATAGTTCTTCTCTACTTTCTTTATTAACCTGTCTATCTCCCTGTTTATTGAATCAGGAGCCTGGATGACCACTTCCCTGAAAAATGCATCGAGGCGGGCAAAATAGATCGGCGTCCGCAGAATTCTTTCATCGTTCAGGTCAAGATTGTCGAAAAAGTGATCCTTGTTGTACATGTAGTTTTTTACCCATCTCACAGAATCAGGGTTAGCGGAGTTGGGTGGTACGCTGAAAGGTTGTATTTCGATAGGTATAAGCGATTTTACAAGCATTCCAAGGAGATTGCCCTTGTTTTCATCAGTTACGCTGTGCAGGTATGCCTTCATTTTTTCCTCCTGGTTTTTCTGAAGAGCGCCAAGGGTATTCAGCGAATCAGTGTTGATTTTATTGGCCTGGATTCTTTTCGAAATTGAGGATGAGGCTTGCTGCATTGCACCCCACTTTCGCTGGTACGCAACAAAGGCATTGTTCTCATCTGATCCTGTAAATTTCAGTGTTGAAGAAAAATTCTCATATTGGCATTCGGCGCTGAAATTCTGATCATCGGAAATAAGAATTTCAAAATACCTTCTACCGGGCAGCACTATCATGTATATGCCCTGGGGAAGCGATTCTTTTCCCTGGAAAACAGCTTTTCCCGTTTTATCGACCTTTACTGTATCCTTAAGATACTGCTTGTCGCCAAAATGATAGGCAAGGTAAATAGTCGAGTCTGTCAGTCCTTTGATCGAGACATCTATATGGTATCCTGGGCTTTGCTGTGCCTGCGATACAGAACAGGCAAGAAATAACAGGAGAATCGGGATAATCCTTTTCATGAAAATAAAAGGTTTATGTTAAGCCACAAAATTACTCATTGCAATTTCCCTGCCAAAGTTGTCGAAGCAATAATTATCAAAAAAGTAGTACATTTGATTTCAAAGGTTGAATCAGGAATGGAAATTTCTCTTCTGATACCCGTATTTAATTATGACATTATCGCCCTGGTGCACAGTATGAACAGTGCCATGGGGAAAGTTCCTGAGCTTGTCGAGATATTGATTGGCGATGATGGTTCCTCACCTGAATACAGGGAGAAATACCGGTCGATCGAGGGAGAAGGTGTGAGGATTATCTCATCTGAACGGAATATAGGAAGGTCGGCAATCAGGAATAAGCTTGCAATGGAAGCAAGAGGTGACTATCTCCTTTTCATAGATGCCGATGCAATGGTTCCGGCAACAGCCGAAGCATACCTGAGAAAATGGATTTCTGTTGCAGGTCATGCACGGGTGCTTTCAGGCGGTATCCTGTACCACGACAGCCCGCCGGGAGACCCTGACAAGCTTCTCAGGTGGAAATACGGCAGGATGCGGGAGCAGAAAAAAGCTTCGGACCGTAACAGGCATCCGAATTCAGGATTTTCAACATTCAACGTACTCATTGAAAAATCGGTGTTCTCAAAGATACGCTTTGATGAAGAGCTAAAGCAATACGGGCATGAAGACACCCTGTTCGGATACCAGCTTCAGAAAGCCGGGATCATGATTTTTCATATTGACAACGGGCTGATTCATGAAGGGCTGGAATCAAATAAGGAATTTCTGACAAAGACCAAGCTGGGAATTGAGAACCTGAGCATGCTTTACGATAAGGTAACTGATAAAAAGTCATTTTCAGAAACTGTAAGCATGCTTAGAATATATCACCGACTGAGGTATTTCAGGGTGGAAAAGATCCTGGCCGGCATTTTCATCCATTACCGTGAAAGAATGGAGATCAGGCTCGACTCGAAGGACATATCCCTCCCTCTGTTTGCATTCTATAAGATGAGCATGTTCTGCACCTACCGGGAAATCCACCGCAGAAAGCATATTCTGCCAATATTCTGAGACGGGGTCATACATCCACCCTCAGCAACTCAATATTCCCGTCATTCCTTTTAAAGGACCTGAGGGCAAAATCGAAACGGTTTACCATCGTGCACAGGAAAAAATCCGTTGGTGGAGAGAAATCGATATTCTCAGGGATAAAAAATCTTTTTCCGGAAGCGTTCATAAGGTTGCTGATCCTTTCAGTGATATCGAATCTTTTACCGAGAAGCTCTGATTGTATCAGTTCGGCACACAGCAGGTCCTCATCAGCTGATTCATTTGCACGGTATCCCATGGCAACAAGCGAGACCACCTCAGGATTGAGGGTTTTTATGTATGCTGAAACTGCACCTGCATTCACCAGGCTGGCTGCAAGGATGATCTCAGCCTTGACGGCATTTGCCAGGCCCTGCGTGCCGGCAGAAGTCGTATGGATGAATGTTTTTCCTTTCAGGTCAGTTTTCAGAACTTCAGTCGGACTGTTCCCGATATCAAATCCCTCCACGCGTTTCTCCTTTCTTTCCCCCGCAAGAACAGAAACAGCATATTTCTTCCTCAACTCGAATGCTTCTTCGACGGAAGCTGTGGTGACCACTCTTGATGCCCCGGCATCAAAAGCGTAGCATGCGACTGAAAATGCCCTGAAAACATCTATAATTACAACCACTCCATCGGCCTGTTTTGCACCTTCAATAAATTCGAGAATGCGGATCTTCATAACATTTTAATTGCGGATTGCGGATGATTTTTGTCCCAATAGCTATCGGGAGCGGATTTTGAAGAATACAGTTCAATCAAATCCGAATTCGGCATTCCGAAATCCGAAATTACTTAAATTAATAATAATTGCCTCCGTTTATAACAACGGCTGATGTATTTTGTATATTTGATATGGTGTGTAAACCATTATGGTTTAATTAACTTTTTAATATATGTCCAATCCTGTCACATGGTCATTAGATAAAATCAAGAGATTTAATGAACTTATCTGGCATACTCCCAAGAAGGAAATATCGAAATGGGAGTCTTTCTTTTTCAAGCAGCTGAGAATCATAATGCTTGCAGCAAGAGGATTCAGGACTGACAGTGTGCAGCTCAGGGCATCTGCAATGACTTATTATTCGCTTCTTTCCCTTGTTCCGATCATTGCGATTGCATTTGCCATTGCCAAGGGATTCGGGCTCGATAAAAGCCTTGAAAAGACAATAATAGAGAACGCCAGGGTGCAGCCGGAGGTAATCGATTGGCTCCTTACCAATGCGAGAACTGCTCTTTCGAACACAAGCGGCGGGTTGATCGCAGGAGCCGGCGTTGTGATTCTTTTCTGGTCGGTTCTTTCACTTCTCGAGAACATCGAAAATTCATTCAATCACATATGGCAGATAAGGCAGGCCCGTCCCTGGTACCGGAAGTTCACTGATTATTTTACTTTTCTTCTCATTGCACCCATCTTTCTTATCCTGTCAAGCAGCCTTACTGTATATGTAAGGACCGGGCTAACGGATTTCATGGACACTGCAAGGATACTTGCCGTCTTCAAGCCTGTTATCACATTCCTGTTCAAGTTTGCGCCATATTTCCTGTTTTGGATTTCCATGACAATACTGTTTATTGTGATGCCTAATACAAAGGTCAGGTTCGTTCCGGCGCTTATCTCGGGAATAATTGCAGGAACGATCCTTCATTTGCTTCAATGGGTCTATTTTGAGCTTCAGTACGGCATCACCAAGCTTAATGCAATTTACGGAAGCTTCGCATTCATCCCGTTGTTCGTAATATGGATGCAGGCGAGCTGGATAATAGTTCTGCTTGGGGCGGAGCTTTGTTTTGCCAACCAGAACATATCACGTTATGAACAGGAATTCGAATCGCTCAACGTGAGCTATTACCAGAAGAGGGCCCTGGTCCTTATGATCCTTCAGAGGATTATCCGGAATTTTGCTCTTGGTGAAAAGCCGATGAGCGCGGAAAGCATTGCAGTAGGGCTTAACATCCCGGTAAGACTCGCCCGTGACATACTCCTTGACCTTAACAGCGTCAATCTTGTGTCAATAATACAGGATAATGGTTCCGAGCAGCGTTACCAGCCTTCGATTGACATCAACAAATTGACGATCAGCTACGTGTTTTCGAGGCTCGACAGGAAAGGGTCGAGCCAGGTAACTATTTCAAAAAATGAAGATTACGATAAAGTAGTTGCTGTCCTCGACAGGTTTGACAGGCTGATTGCAAAATCGAACGGGAATATCCTGATCAAAGATCTTTGATCTTCTTTATTGTCTCTTTTCTTTCCTTTTCAGGAAGAGAAGGCCAGCTTTCCACAATGTTCAGGAAACCCGATATCTTTTCCCATTTATGAAAGAAGTAATGCGGCAGGGGAAGTATTATCATCTCCGTACCGGCCACATTGCTCCAGTACGATTTCTGACTTTCTGATGGGAAGACCCTGTCATTCTCGCTGGTTACCGCGAAATCCCATTTGAACCCTGTTCCGTCTGCTTCCATTATCCTGTTATAGAGCCATCTGAGTTCGTCATGAAGGGATTTGAGGGTTCTCCTCGGTAGAATGTTTTTTACGGCACTGAACGTTTTTTTATCGCCGTACATCCTCAAATAAAACTTACCTATTGTTTCATCAGTAATGTGATTAAGAGTGCCTTCAAAAACATTCCTGTGGATTCCGTATTTCTCATCGACAGGAAATGGAGTGCCGTTTATTGCAATCGATATATCCGGTGTGATGCCTGATTTGGGAGAAAGGTATGAAGCAGCAAAAACCCCGAGCGAGAAACCGACAAGAATTACTTTCTGATAGGTTTTCATTTCAGGAAGTATCAGCGGTTCGTCCGCCGAGTAGTTGTAGAAAAGGATAAAGTCATAATCGTCGTCGATCATCGGGACATAAATGTTCTCATCCGATCCCCATCCCCCGTAAACAACCAGCAGCTGATTATTCTTTTCCCTCCTTTTGATATATGTCTTCATGCCACACACTCAGCCGTAAATTCCCCTTTTAACGGCAGCCCAAAGATATGCTAATTTTTTCCCTTTTGTATTTCCTCCATGCTGAACTTTATGTCCCGGCTTATCGTGGCGGAAGAAAATCCAATCCTGTTAGCTTCTTTGCGTCAGTACTAATCTTTATATCATCATACTAATGGAAATCAAATTTATATGACAGAATTAGATTTAAAAACAATTATAAATCAATAATGTACTGACTTGTGTATAAAGTTAAGTGCGATAGCAGAGGGTTTTCTGATAGCTTTCGGAACGAGGAGATGAGTTCGTGAGATACAGGATTTTAATTGAAAAAAGAGGAGAAGGGTAGTTTGAAAATCAGGAGCGGGCTTTATTACTGAGATAAATTCCCGTGTCTACTGTCTGATAAAAGGATGGAACCATGGTTAGCTGGCGCTATTCCTGGGGTTCCTGATGTGAAAGTCAATGTCTGCAATACAATCCTGTTTGATTTTCACTACCCTTTTGTCTCCTCTCAATGCCAATAGTTTGAGTCTGGTAACAAATTTAGCAAAAAATTGGGAAAAATCAAATTTATTTTTAACATGATTAAACGAATAATCAGATGAATTTCCTAAATTTAACATAATAACATTAATCCCCCGATGGTCGCCGAGCTCGAAAAGATCACATATGATGACGGAGGCGGTTTCAGAGCTGCCTTTATAAACGACAGCAGCGGGTTCTGGCATTTTCATCCGGAATATGAACTCATTCTGAACATCAGGAGCAATGGTACCAGGATAATAGGCGACAGCGTTGAGCTATTCGATAAGTACGACATGGTGCTCATTGCCGGAAACATCCCTCATTGCTGGAATTATTACAAGCGCGATAACGAACTTCCTGAGAAGCATGGGATTATTCTGCATTTTAAATTAAGCTCTATCGGCGATGCCTTGTTATCACAGCATGAGATGAATGGCTTCAGGAAACTTCTGCTTGAATCCGAGCGGGGAATTGCTTTTCCCGACGAGGATGCAAGGAAAGCCGAGAAGTTTCTTGTACAGATGACGAATGACACTGGTATTGACAAAATGATAGATTTCTTTAACCTTATGAGAATACTGGTCTCATCAGAGAAAAGAACATTCATCTGCTCTGAAAATTATAAGCTTGCCTATGATGAGAGAGGCAATAAAAGGATGGCTGATGTCTATACCTTTATACGCGAAAACTACTTCAGGCAAATATCTCTCGGAAAAGTCTCCAAAATTGCAAAGATGACTCCTGTTGCTTTTAGCCGTTATTTCAAGGAAAACAGCGGTGCAGGTTTCGTCGAATATCTCAACCGCACAAGGACCAACAAAGCCTGCTACCTTCTCAGGGAAACTGAATACCAGGTTCATGAGATTGCGACGGAGTGCGGCTTCGGAAGCATATCCAATTTCAACAAGCAATTCCGCAAAGCCGAGGGTTTTTCTCCAAAGGAATACCGTGCGCAGTTCAAATAAAAATTCGACTTTTACATTCTGAAAAAAAATTCTTCCATGGCAATGACTTTGCTTGAAAAAATACTTGCGTTCCACTCAGGGAAGAGAACGGTAAAACCCGGTGAGATCATTGATGTCGGAATCGATGTGCGTGCCGCCCGTGATTTCGGCGGGGCCAATGTGGTTAAAAAGCTTCGCGAATCATCCCTGCAGGTCGATGATCCCGGGAAAACATTTTTCACATTCGACTGCAATCCGACCGGTTCGGACCAGAAATATGCTGTAATCCAGCATATATGCAGACTCTATGCAAGAGAACATGGCATAAGGGTTTTCGATATTGATGCCGGTATCGGTACACATACCCTGATTGAAAAAGGATTGGTATACCCAGGTGTAACGGCTGTGTCAACCGACTCGCATGCCAATGTTCTCGGTGCAATCGGCGCGTTTGGCCAGGGAATGGGTGATCTCGACATTGCTGCTGCCTGGAACCATGGCAAAATATGGTTCAAGGTTCCTGAATCGGTGAAGATCAGTTTCAATGGCCAATTCTCTCCCGAAATAAGCTCCAAGGATATTGCCCTTAATCTCCTCGCAGTTTTTGGGGCCAATTCACTTCTTGGCTACTCTATCGAGATGTATGGCCCTCCAGTCGAATCGCTGACAATCGATGACCGAATAACCATTGCATCAATGGCAACCGAAATGGGTGCTATCATAATTTTGTTTCCCCCATCTAAGGAAATAATATCCTATTGCGAAAAGAGAACAGCGAAAAAGATCGATCCTGTCTTTGCTGATAAGGATGCAGCTTATTCAAAAAGCTTCGATGTTGATGCATCGGCTTTTACCAGGATGGTTTCAAAGCCCGGCAAGCCTCACGATGCTGTCGATATCGGGCAGGTATCGGGGATCAAGATCGATTCTGCTTTTATCGGCAGCTGCACCAACGGGAGGATTTCCGACATGCGGAAGGCTGCGGAAATCCTGAAAGGAAGAAAAATTGCCCCCGGGGTTGTTCTCAAAATTGTTCCTTCAACTGATGAAATCTGGAAGCAATGCCTTGAAGAAGGCCTTATTAATGTTTTCAAGGAAGCAGGTGCGCTCGTATCCAATGCCGGTTGTGCAGGGTGTGCAGCAGGGCAGGTGGGTCAGAACGGTCAGGGTGAAATAACAATCAGCACCGGAAACCGTAACTTCCCCGGCAAACAAGGCAATGGCAGCGTTTACCTTGCTTCACCTGTAGTAGTCGCCGCCTCTGCTGTTGCAGGTTTTATTACAGACCCGGGGAATATTCCTGAAAAGCCTGTGGTATTTGGGTCAAAAATCATGGTGGACAGCATACATACAGACCAGCAGACAAGCAGACAGGCAGGCAGGAAGTCATTGCGCTCTGAAGAGCTTGAAGGCCGGGTCTGGCTTATACCTGAGGATAATATCGATACCGACATGATCTTCCATAACAGGTACCTGACAATCACCGATATAGAAGAAATGGGCCGGCATGCCTTCGTTAATCTTAAGGGATACGAAGACTTTGCACAAAAAGCCAGGCCAGGGGATATTGTGCTTACCGGAAAGAAC